>DVGD01000014.1 GCA_018712905.1 Candidatus Avoscillospira stercoripullorum
CGCTTCGGTCGTCGGTGGCGGCGATGGCCAGCGCCGCTCCGGCCAGATCCCCAGGGGTGTAGGGGCGCTCGATCCAGGTGAGGCCGTCGGGGCGGCAGGAGAGGGTGGGCGAGATCACGGTGATCCGGCAGCCAAACTGCCTGAGCACGCCGATGCGCCGGGCGGCAATCTGCCCGCCGCCCACCAAAACCACATTCCGCCCGGAAAGATCCAAGAAGATGGGAAAGCGCAGCCGGCTTTCTCCCATGCGGCTGCGCCGCTGCCACTGCTCAAACCGGGCAAGCTCCTCGTCCACGATGGCGTGGATCTCGGAGAGCTCTTCCTCGCTGCCAACGCCCGCGGCGCCCAGGGCGTCGGTATCGTAGTACGTGAGAAGTTCCCCGCAGGCCGGTTCCATGTCCCGGGGCACCGCCAAGTCCACAGCCACCTTTGGCGGGTCGGGAACGGTATGTAAGTCCGCGGCGGTGAGGGTATAGTGGGGGCTGGTGGTGGCCGAGAGCACCGCGTCCATGCCCGAGAGCGCCGCGATGCGGCTTTCATAGGGCACCGTGGCGCACCCGGCGGGGACGATGGTCTGGCCGTGGTGGTAGCTCCTGAGAGTCACGGTAACCTGCGCGCCCGCCGCGCGGAGGGTCTCGGCGGCAAGCCGCCCCATCTGGCCGTTGCCGATGACTAAGATCCTCCGGCCAGCAAGGCCATTTAGCTCCCGCGCCAGCACGTCCCGGCACTGGGTGCCGAGGTTCGCCCCGTCCCGGGTGAGAGTCACCTGGGTCTTGGCGCGCTTACCGGCGGTGACGGCGTGGCGGAAGAGCGCCGAGAGGACGCCGTCGGCTGCCTTGGCCTCCTGGGCTTCGTCCAGGGCGGTGCGCACCTGGGTGATGATTTGATCTTCCCCAAGGATTTGGGAGTGGAGGCCGCAGGCCACCTCCATGAGGTGGCGCGCCGCGTCCAGGCCGGTGCGGGTCTCAAAATAGGGCTGGAGCGCCCCTTCGCCGGCCTGGGCGCCCCGGCAGAGGAGCCGCCAAGGCGTCTCGGCTTCGCCGGTGAGGTAGAGTTCCGTGCGGTTGCAGGTGGACAGGAGCACCGCGCCCTCTACCCCCGGCTGCTTCTTGAGCCACTCCAGCATTGTATGCACGCCCTCCCGGGAAAAGGCCAGCTGCTCGCGCAGAGCGAGGGGCGCGCGGTGGCAGTCCAGGCCGGACATCACAAGGCTCATTTCCCATCCTCCTTGGCAATGACTAAAGAGAAGTACCCCGAGGGCTCGGTGAGGTCTTCAAAGTGCTCGTAGACCCGCTCGCCCTCCATGGAGCAGTTCTCCACCATGGCCGCATGTTGTAGTAGGCCGCGCTTTTTGAGTTCCTCCTGCAGCTCCAGGATGGACTTGCCCGCCTTCATAAAGACCTTGTTGGCCTTGACGTCAATGAGCGCCTCGGCGCCGTGGGAGGCCGGGATGATGAGCAAAGGCTCAGAGCCCTGGCACAGGGACATATTGAGCCTTGCGGCGGCGGCGCAGAAGCTGGTGACGCCGGGCACCACCTCCACGTCGCAGCCCCGGGCTTTCACCTTCTCGTGGATATACATATAGGTGGAATAGACCGTGGGGTCGCCCAGGGTGAGGAAGGCCACCTGCCGTCCCCGGTTGAGATGGGCGATGATCTGCTCCGCCGCGGTCTCGTAAGCCTTCTCCAGCACGGCCTTGTCCCGCACCATGGGCGTCTCCACCGTCTCCACAGTCTTGCCCGCGAGATACCCCTCCGCAATGCGCAGCGCCGTGCGGTCGGACTTGCACGTCCCCGGCACCATGACCACGTCGGCCTCCCGGAGTACCCGCACGGCCTTCAGCGTCATAAGCTCCGGGTCGCCGGGGCCTACGCCCACGCCGTAGAGCTTGCCGCCCCGGGGAAGGCTTGCCATGGCGTCGCCGCAGTGGGCGACGAACAGGTTTTGGATGGCCGGGCACTCGCCAAGACCCTTCAAAATGCAGCTGACTTCGTAGCCCTGATGTTCCAGCTGCACCTTCCAGGAGTCTTCCCCGCCTGCCATGTCGTTGCGCGCGTGATCCCCGGCCACCAGCATAAAGGGCGCCAGGGTGAGGCGGCGGATCTCCGGCCGCTTAGAAAGCTGCTCCAGCACCAAGTCCAGGGTGGGATAGCCCTCCACGGTGGCAAGATAGATCCGGTCGCACCGCGCCCGGAGCACATGCTCCATCTGTGCGTAGGCGGCGTTTGCAAAGTGCTCCGTGCCGTGCCCCATGAGAAGGAGGGCTTCGTCCGCCCCCGGCACCGGCAGCCACGAGAGCAGGGCGTCGGCCACGGCCTCGTAGTCACGCTGGGCGTGGAGCAGCGGCGCGCCCACAGCAATGTCCATCACGGCGCGGTAGGGCGAGAGCTGGGCGAGCATCTTTTCATACTCCTCGCCGTGCATTACGTGGGTGGACTGCACGGCCACCTGGGTCACCCCGGCGTCTTTCAGCCGCTCCATGGCCTCGGCCACGTTGTCAATGTGGACGCCGTCGCGGCTTTGGAGCTTCTTGATAATCATGCCGCTGGTGAAGGCGCGATAGACCGGCCAGTCGGGATAGGCCGTGGCCAGCGCCTTCTCCGTGGCGGCGATGGTCTTTTCCAGGGTGTCGGGATAGGAGGTGCCGAAGGATACGGCCAGAATTGCCTTGTTCATGGGATCACTCTCTTTCGTTCTTGGATGCGGTGTAGAGAAGGGCGTTGACGATGGCGGCGGCCAGGTTGCTGCCGCCCTTGCGTCCCCGGGCGACAATGTAGGGGCAGTCCATGGTGAGGATGAGCTCCTTGGCCTCCACCACGTTGACAAACCCCACCGGTACGCCCACGATGAGCGCCGGCGCCGGGAGCTGCCCGTCCTGCCAGAGCTCATAGAGCCGCACCAGGGCGGTGGGGGCGTTGCCGATGGCGTAGACGAGGTGCTTTCCCATGGCCGCTGCCCGCTCCATGCTCACCGCCGCCCGGGTGATGCCCCGCGCCTTGGCCTCTTTTGCCACGGCCTCGTCGGCGATGAAGTTATAGACCTCCCCGCCGAACTTGTGGAGCACCCGCTTGTTGATTCCCGAGAGCGCCATGGTGGTATCGGTGACGATGTCCGCCCCGCTCTTTAGCGCCGCCACGCCCTTTTTGACCGCGTCCGGGGAGAAGGTGAGGGTCTTGGCATAGTCAAAATCGGCGGTGGTGTGGATGGCGCGGAGAATCACCGCCTCGTTGGCCGGATCCAGGGGCTCTTTTAGCTCCGAGCGGATGATCTCCATGCTCCTGGTTTCAATGTCGGCAGGGGCAACCTGCTTGAGCTCGATTTTCATATGCCTTCCTCCAAAATCTCGTAAATTTTGTCCATGTCCAGTGCGGCGCGGCAGGCCGAAGCCAGGATGTCGTACTGCCGCTCCTTATAGCTTGCCCAGTCCTCCACGGCCTCCGCTTCGGAGAGTCCCTTGGCCTTCAAGAGGCAGTTTACAAACCGCTGGGCAAACTCGCCCTTGTCGAAAATCCCGTGGACGTAGCTTCCCCAGACGTTGCCCACGGCCATGCCGTCGGGGCTGGCCGTTTCCCCCTGGGTGAGGTAAGCGAAGTTCAACGCTCCGGCGGTTCTTCCCATGTGGATCTCGTAGCCCTCAAAGGAGGCGCCGCTCAGCCCAGTAAAGACGCCCGTGGCGCCCATGACCGTGCCGGTCACCCGGGTGCGGGACTTTTCGCCAAAAAAGAGGGTGTCGCCAGGGAGCAGCCCCATGCCGCGAATCTCGCCCCCGGCCTCGGCGCCCTCGGGGTCGCGAATCTCCGCGGTTAGCATCTGGTAGCCGCCGCAGATGCCAACCAAGGCGCCGCCGCGGCTTACGTGCTTCAAAATGGCGCTCTCCAGGCCGCTCTGGCGCAGCCACTTCAAGTCGTCCATGGTGTTCTTGGTGCCGGGGAGAATGATGGCGTCGGGCTCGCCCAGCTCTGCTGCCCGGGAGACATACCGAAGGGACACGCTAGGAAGGCGCGAGAGGGCGTTGAAGTCCGTAAAGTTGGAAATCCGGGGCAGACGCACTACGGCGATGTCCAGAAGTCCCTTCTTCCCCGCCGCGGAAAACCGGGTGGTGAGGGAATCCTCGTCGTCCAAGTCCACCGGGATATGGGGCACCACGCCCACCACCGGGATGTTCGTGAGGTCTTCGAGCATCTTCACGCCGGGATCCAGGATGGTCTTGTCGCCCCGGAAGTTGTTGATGATAAGCCCCTTGACCATTCTTCGCTCGTCCTCGTCCAAGAGCGCCACGGTGCCGTAGAGGCTTGCAAAGACGCCGCCCCGGTCGATGTCGGCGCACAAAAGCACCGGCGCCTTGGC
>DVGD01000120.1 GCA_018712905.1 Candidatus Avoscillospira stercoripullorum
GACCCTGGCGCAGTTCCAGCTGGTGCAGCACGATCCCACCCACGCAGCCCTAAAGGTTGTGCTGAAGGAGGGCGCCGGGCAGCAGGAGCTCGAGCCCTTTGCCAAAGACGTGGCCAGCTTCCTCCCGGGCGTGACCGTCGAGCCGACGGTGGTGGACGCAATTCCCGTGAGCGCCTCGGGCAAGTTCCGCTACTCCATCCGGGAATTCCCGCTGTAATCTGAAGGGGACGATGTCCCCGTCGACCGCGCCGCGAAGCGGCCTGGGTCGGCGTTTGCGGAATCGCGGCTGCCTTACGGGCGGCCATAAAGGCCGCCCCTACGGACACGCTTTCGGATTTTTTCGTAGGGGCGGGGTTTATCCCCGCCCGCGCCGTACCGCCGTGCAAAAAGCCTCCTGCCAGACGGCAGGAGGCTTTTTGCTTTATTTTATTTTATTTTATTATTCTTCCGCCTCTTCCTCGGGCGGCTCGTAGTTGGGATTATAATTGACGATGATGGAGTGCTCCTGGAGCTTATCCACCTCTTCCTTTTCGATGGGGTTGTCCCAGACGTTGATCTGGATGAGGTTAATGCAGTTTTCCAGAGGCAGAATGGTCTCCACCTGGTTATAATCGGCGTAGACGTAGTTGAGACTGTCGATGTCGGCCAGGCCGGAGAGATCGGTGATGGCGTTGTTGTCCACCTGGAAGTACTGGAGCTTGCTATTTTCCTCGTCAAAGTCCGGTACGGCGGTGATGGCGTTGTTGTTGCCCACGAACCGCGTCAGCGCCGGAAGCTCAGAAAGCACCGAGATGTCCTCCACGCTATTGTAGGGCACCTCCAGCACCGACAGGGCGCTGCAACCGGCCAGGGGCGAGAGATCGGAGATCTTGTTGTTTCCCGCCAGCAGTGACTCCAGCTGCGTTTTGTCGGCCAGAGCGGCAATGGTGGTGACGCTGCAGCCGGAGATGTCCACCGACTTGAGCTTTCCGCAGGCGCTGAGGCCGGCGATGGACGTGACGGGGTTATTGCTGAGGGTCACCGTCTCCAAATCCAGCATCAGCGACAGCACGCCCACCTCGGAAATGGAGTTGTCCGAGAGCTGAAGCTCCGTGAGGTTGGTGAGGGGCGAGAAGGCGCTGATATCCGTGAGGGCGCACTGGTTGAGCCGCAGCCTGGTGAGGTTGGTGAGGCTGGCGATGGCGTTGAGGGATCCGGTGGAGATGGTACAGCCGCTGAGATCCAGCTCCGTGAGCTCCGTGAGCTGGCTGAGCACCGAGAAGTCCAGCCCCGAGACATTTTGAATGGTCAGGGAGCGAAGGCCGGTCATATAGGCCAGGTCGCTCAGATCCCGCACCGTATCCGGCAGCGTCAGGGAGGGAAGGCTCCAGAGCATGTCGGTCATCAGCGTGTCCGCCGAGGTGATGCCCAGGGCTTCACGCACGGCGCTGTCCACCGCCGGGTCGGTGAGGGTGACTGCCTCCACCACGCCGCCGATGGTATAGCCCCGCTGCACCGCCGTGGACACCATGCTGTTTTCATCCACGGCAATGGCCAGCACCGAGTTTTCGCCGGCCGGCAGCGTCACCGGCTCGGTATAGAGATCCTTCTCCATGGAGGGATACTCCCCGTCGATGCTGAGATAGACGTCGTTGCCGCCGCCGTCGGCGGATACTTCAATATATTCAGTATAATAGCCGTCCTCGGGGCTGAGCTCCGGCGCGGCAGGCCGCATGGCCGCCAGCTCCTCCCGCACCGCCTCATCCTGGACGCGGTCAAGCATCTGCACGGCGTCCAGGAGCTTGTCCTGGGCGACATATACCTGGCAGAGCTCCACATAGAGCGCCACGTTCTTGGGCGTGGCAGCGATGGCGTTGACCAGGGTATATTCCGCCTTGGTGTAGTTCCCCGAGGCAGCGTAGGCTCTGGCCAGGGAGAGGGGGATCTCCTCGTCGTCGGGGAGAAGCTTCCACGCCCAGGTCTCATACTGAATGGCGCGGTTATAGCGGCCGGCTTCCATCATGCGTTCCGCCTGACCGGTGAGAAAGTGCGCCGTGAGGTCGCTGCGGTAGGCCAGGAAAAACCAGGCGGAGCCGCCCAGCAGCGCCAGAACCACCACCAGGGGAATGACAATTTTTAATACTCGTTTCATCAATTTGCTCCCATCAATGCGCGGACGTCTGCCCGGCAAAAAATACAAAATGTAATTTTTACTATTATAATCCCATCGCGGAAAAGTGTCAACGAGCAGAATCTGCCGGTCATACCCCCTCCGGCGGCGGCATAGGCTGGTGCAAAGGGGGAAAGCACATGAAGCAGTCCATTCTCATGGGGATCACAGCGCTGCTGCTGGCAGTGTTTTTGCCCGCGGCGCTCTTGTCGCCGGCGGAGGCCGCCCAGCCTGAGCCGATGGTGGTCACCGTGGAGCAGCCCGCCGCCGCGCCGGAAGAAGCGCCCGAGGAAGCGCCCGAGGAAGTGCCCGAGGAAGCGCCCGAGGAAGCGCCCGAGGAAAAAGCCGTCCAAGAGGCATCCTACGACGAAGAAACGTCCATTTCCCTGCTCACCGGCAACGACGTCCAATCCCTGCCGCTTTCCGAGTACCTCACCGGGGTGGTGCTCTCGGAGATGCCGGCCTCCTTCCAGCTGGAGGCGCTCAAAGCCCAGGCCGTGGCGGCGCGCACCTTCACCCTGCGCCATGTGGCCGCCGGGAAGCATGATACGGCCGACCTCTGCGCCGACAGCAGCTGCTGCCAGGCCTGGGCCAGTCTGGACGCCTTGCAAGACAAGCTGGGCGATGCCTTCTCGCAATACTGGCAGAAGGCCGCCCAGGCCGTGGAAGAGACCGACGGCATGGTGCTCACCTACGACGGCCAGCTCATCGACGCGGTGTACTTCTCCTGCTCCGGCGGCGCCACCGAGGACGCCGTGGCGGTCTGGGGCGGGGATGTGGCGTACCTACAGTCGGTGGAGAGCCCCGGCGAGGAGATCTCTTCGAAGTTTGAGACGGAGGTGACCTTCACGCCGGCGGAATTTTCCCGCATGCTCACCGCCGCCAACCCCGCCTGTGACTTTTCCGGCAGCGTGCAGAGCTGGTTCGGCGAAACCGTGACCACCGACGGCGGCGGCGTGGGCACCATGGTCATCGGCGGGCAGATGTTTGAGGGCACCGAGCTTCGCACCCTGCTCCACCTCAACTCCGCCAAGTTCACCGTGGAGGCGGACGCAGAGGAAATCCGATTTACCGTCTCGGGCTACGGCCACCGGGTGGGCATGAGCCAGTACGGCGCCGAGGCCATGGCGCGCGACGGCAGCACCTTCGAGGAGATTCTCCTCCACTATTATACCGGCGTCACGCTGACCAGGATGACGGCCACGGACTGAGATAAAAGACGGAGAATCGCAGGAAGCGGTTCTCCGTCTTATGCAAACCTTTCTCAGCCAGTTCCCTTTTTCGCGGCGGCATGTGGGCATGCCGCCCTACAGGAATGGCTATAGATCGTTTCTAATGAGATCCTCCAGGGACTCCCGGCGGACGGCCAGGTAGCGGCCGCCCTCGGTGAGCATCACCACCGCCGGGCGGGGCAGGCGGTTATAGTTGGAGGCCATGGAGTAGTTGTACGCGCCGGTGGTGCACACCGCCACCACCTCCCCGCGCTTGGGCTCGGGGAGATAGACATCGGGCTGGATGATGTCGCCGCTTTCGCAGCACCGCCCCACTACATCGCACAAAAGATTCGCCTCGTCCATGGGGCGGGAAGCCAGCAGCACGGTATACTTGGAGCCATAAAGGGCATAGCGGGGGTTGTCGGTCATGCCGCCGTCGATGGAGACATAGTTCTTATACCCCGTGATCTTCTTCACCGTGCCCACGGTGTAGAGGGTTAGCCCCGCGTCGGCCACGATGCTCCGTCCCGGCTCCATGTGGACATAGGGCATATCCATACCCAGCTTCCTGCAAACTTCTTTCATGTGTGCCGCCACCTGGCCGATGGCCGCGGGGATGTCCACATGGTCGTCGCTGTCCACGTACCGGACGCCGTAGCCGCCGCCCATGTCCAGCTCGGGAAGCGCGGCGCCGAAGTCGTCCCGGCACTCCTTTAAAAAGGCAAGCATGATGTCGGCGGTGCGCTCATAGACGTCCTCGCCAAAGACCTGGGAACCTACGTGGCAGTGGAAGCCCCGGAGGTCGATGGCCGAAAGCCCCAGGGTGTAGCGCACCATCTCCTTGGCCTGGCCAGTCTCGATGGCGGTGCCGAATTTGCTGTCCACCTTGCCGGTGGCCACGGCCTCGTAGGTGTGGGGGTCGAT
>DVGD01000015.1 GCA_018712905.1 Candidatus Avoscillospira stercoripullorum
GCCCTCCGCCCTTTGGATTCCAAGAGAAAAGGAGAAGGCTTATGACATACGGAGCCATGCGGGACTATGTCCTCCAGCTCATCAACCAGTACTCCATCGCGGGCAGCCGGGTACCCATGGAGTACAACGACCAGGCGGATCTCCTCCGGCGGATCCCGGCGCTCCTGCGCGACGGCGTGCAGTATGTGACCACCACCGTCCGCCGCATCCGGGCGGTGGCGGAGCTGGCCGCGCCGGAGGTGAAGGGGGAGATTCTCCTCTACGACCTGCCCGAGGATCTCTTCCAGCTCCTGGGCGGTCTCATCCGCTTAGGGCCGGAGGGGCTTGTCCGCTACCACGGCCACCAGGTTTTGGGCGGCCGCCGGGTGGCCATCCCTCGCCGGGATCAGGGCACGTACTACGCCGAATACTTCCGCTACCCCCATTTGCCCCTGGGCACCCCCGCCGACGATGCGCCCCTGGACTGCCCGCCGGAAGCGTTGGGGGCGGTGGCCTACTATGCCGCGTCCCACCTGGTGATGGAGGACAACAGCTTCCTCTATGCGGCGCTCCAGAGCGAGTTCGAGCGGCGCCTTGCCCGGCTGGAGGAGGGCACTTACGCCGTCTTCAGCCCCGTGCCGGACGCCTACGGGATGTAAGGGGGAATGGCCGTGGCGAGCACATCCCTTCCCAATCCCCCCACGGAGCGGGTGATTACCTTTGAAAATCTCTCCGGCGGGCTCAACCTCTTCGAGCTTCCCTACCGGATGGATCAGAGCCAGAGCCCGGAGATGGAAAACCTCTGGTGGCGCGACGGGCTTTTGAGCTGCCGCGACGGCCAGGCCTATGTGTCCAGCGCACAACTGGGCACGGGGCTTGCCTGCGCCGAGCGGCTCTTCTGGGGCTATGCCGTCTTCCACATCGGCGACGGCCTCTACGCCGCCAAGCCCGGCGCGGAGATGGCGCTCACCAAGCTCTGCGGCGGCCTGCCTGAAGTCCGGGGCAGCTTCATCCGCTACCGCGACGCCTTGCTCTATAAGACCAAGGGCGCCTACAAGTCCATCACCTACGACGAGGAAACCGCCGCCCTCACCGCCCGAGACGTGGAGGCCTACGTGCCGGTGACGGCTATCAACTGTGACCCTTCCACCGGGGCGGGCGACCTCTACCAGCCGGAAAACCGCCTGAGCGGCAAGAAAACCCTCTGGTACACCGCCGCCCAGGAGACAAGAGGCGTGGTGTTCACCGCCACGGGGGTGGCCACCATCTTCCCCTTTGAAACCGAGGACGGCGAGCCCATCGCTGCCATTTCTCAGGTTTTTGTGGGTACCACCCTGATCCCCGAGACCGACTATACCGTGGAGCTGGATGGCGCCTCAGCCACTGTCACCTTCACCACCGCGCCCGAGGCCGAAGAATCGGTGAGCGTCCTCTACGGCGTGGGCGTGCGGGTCTACCACCTGCCCGTAAAGGACTTGGACGCCATCACGGCCGTCACCGTGGACGGCGAAGCCGTGTCCGGCTACACCGCCGACTTAGAGGCGGGTACCGTGACATTCGACACAGCGCCGCCGGTGCAGGTGCCGCCGGTGAACAACACCGTGGTCATCACCTACCAAAAGGACGACGCCGACGGCTATCAAAGCATCATGGACTGCCGCTACGGCTGCGCCTACGGCGGTACCGGCGGCGCGGTGCTGGTGCTGGCCGGCTCCACCAAGCAGCCCAACGCCTACTTCTGGAACGGCAACCACGTGGCCATGGATCCGGGGTACTTCCCCTATGAATCCTACAACCTGGCCGGGGACAGCCTGGAGCCGGTCACCGGCTTCGGCCTCCAGGCGGGGTATCTGGTGGTGTTCAAGACCCACGCCGTGGGAAGGTGCCTCCTGGGCACCGAGACCATCGGCGAGCGGGCGTATCTCACCTTGGACTACACCCCCGTCAACGCCGCCATCGGCTGCGACCTGCCCTTTACCATCCGGCTGGTGGAAAACAACCTGGTCTGGTGCAGCACCTATGGCGGCGTCTACCGCCTGGAGGACACCACCGCAGCCCTGGAAAACCAGGTTCGGTGCATCTCCGGCAACATCAACGGCTGCGCCGGGCGGCCGGGACTTTTGGAGGCGCTGGAGGCCCGAGAGGCCGTGGCGCTGGACGACGCCGAGCGGTACTGGGTGGCGGCGGGGGGCGTGGCCTACGTCTGGGACTACCACCTCTCCACCGCCGGAAAGCCCAGCTGGTTTTACTTCACCAACATTCCCGCGGTGGCCTTCTTCCGCAGCGACAGCCGCCAGAATGAGGACGGCACGCCCTTCACAGGCCCCCTCCGGGTCTACCACCTGGACGATCAGGGGCGGGTGAGCCGCTTTGTGCGCAACTTCTACGACTACGGCGGCGCCATCTCCAAGGTTTTCCGCTTCCCGGCTCAGGACTTCGGCGGCCACATCTCCAAGAAGAACATCCGCCGGGTGATCCTCTCCACCCGCTCGGACACCGACACGGTCATCGAGCTTACCTACTCCTGCGACTTCGGCACCCGCCGGGAGCTCATGCCGGTGGAGAGCTTTTCCTGGCGCCTCTTCCCCCGGGACTTGCGGCGGCGGATGCTCGCGGTGCGGCGCTTTGCCCACGTGGCCGTGCGAAAGCCGGGGCTACGCCACATCAACCACTTCACCATGCGCCTTTCTAACCAGGAGCCCGGCTGCGACATGTCCCTGGTGTCGGCGCAGATCGTCTACACCTTCCAGGAGGACAACCGCTAAAAGGAGGTTTTTATGGAACTTTTGTTACTTGGCGCGGCCATTTTTGCCGCAGGACTGCTCTTTGGCTACCGCATGGGGCGCGGTCAGCCCACTCCTGCCGCCCCGTCTCCCAGCGAGGCCGAGGCGCGGGCGCTCCAGGAGGATCGCGTGGCCTTTCAGCAGCTTCTCGGCTACAACGCCGACTGCGCCTACGGATCGGAGAAATGAGGGAGTAATATGGCTTTTTCCACACTGACATTCACGAAATCCTGGGAGAATGCCGCGGATTTCCCCACCTATGAGGAAAACGAGCAGCAGGTGCGGGCGGATCTTCAGTACCTCCACGATGAGATGCGCGACGCCTTCAACGCCCTGGTGGCTCGTCTCAACGACGCCGCCGTGGCCGGGGACTTGCCCATCGCGCCGGTGGATGGGCTCTCCGCCGCCACGGTGCAGGAGGCCATCGAGGAGACCCTCGCCCAGATCCAGAACACCGCCGCGGGGCAGATCGTCAACGGCTCCATCACCAAGGAGAAGCTCTCCACAGCGCTCCTGGAGCGGGTCTACGGCGGGAAAATGCGCCTCGCCTGGGACAGCCCCGATGAATCCGACAACCCCAACACCGACTGCCCCCTGGGGCAGCTGTGGCTGCGCCCGGCGCTGACCATCCCCAACGACGCCGCCGGAAAGACCTGGCAGAAGAGCGGCTGCACCGTGGAGGAAGCAGGCGGCGCCTTCACCGTCACCGCCGACGGCACCATGGCCTCCGCCGGCGTGTCCCAGCGCTTCACCGGCCTGGGGCAGGCGGGACAGGCGGCGCTGGTGCACCTCACCCTTCCCAGCCACGACGCCGGGCTCAACACCCTGCGCGTCTACCTCAACGGCGTGGAGACCGCCCTGCCGGAAGACGGCTGGATGGCGGCGAGCCTACAGAGCGGCGGTGCCTTGGAGGTGCAGATCCAGGGCACTTGGCCGTCTGCCCAGGCTGCCGGGTACTTCACCATCGGCGACTTCACCGTGGTGGCCGTGGGCGCCCTGGAGGCCGCCCTGCCCGGCTGCACGCCCCCCGGCGACTGGAAGGCGCTCCTTGCGCCCCTTCTGCCCTTCTCCCAGGTGCGCCTGCCCCAGGTGCTCTATCTCCAGACGGCGCCGGGGGTCTGGCAGATGCTCATCGAGGAAGTCTTGCCCGTGGCGCGGGGCGGCACGGGTCTCAGCGCCGTCGCCCAGGGTGCGCTGCTCTTCGGCGGCGCGGGCAGCCTCGCTGCCCTTAGCCCGGCGGCGGACGGCGCGGTGCTCCAGTGCTTTTCCGGCGCGCCGGTGTGGCGCACCCGGGAGGAGGCCACCGCCGACCTGGGACACCTGCGGTGCAAAACCGGCAGCTACACTGGCAACGGCAAAGCCCGCACCATCAATCTTCCAGTGACGCCCCTGGCGGTGCTGCTCCACGGCACCGACAAGCAATTTGCCCTGCTGCTGCCCGGCATGCAGGTGGAGCAGCGTTTGAGCGCGCCCGAGAGTGCCCCCGGCGGCGGCATCCCCTACTATTACGCCGGCATGGAGCTCCAGGGGAACACCCTCTCCACCTGGATGAACGCCACCCAGACGGCGCAGGAGTGCGGCGCCACGCCCAGCGCCTGGAACACCGCCGGTCAGCAGTACAGCTACCTGGCCATCTACTGAGGTGGCGCCATGGAGAGCATGTTGGGCGCCTTTTTGAGCGGCAGCGCCGCTGCCGCGCTGATTTCCGGCCTATTTTCCCTGTTGCAGGGAAGACTTCAGCGGGGCAAGCGGCGCAGCGCCACAGAGCAGGCGCTGATTGATGGAATGAAATTTGTCCTGCTGGACGTCATCGCCCAGCGGGCGGTGCGCTACCTCCAGGCCGGGGAGGCAGAGCTCCACGACAAGCAGCTCCTCCGGCAGATGCACCAGGTCTATCACACCGGCCTGGGTGGTAACGGCGACCTGGACACCCTCATGGAGCGGGTGGACCAGCTGCCCGTGCGGCTGGAGGGCTTTGGAGAAAGGGGAGAGACATGAACCTTGCATTTGCTGTGAGAGACCGGCGCCTCACCAGAAAGGGCTTGGAGCCCCTGGCGGCGGACACCGCCGGTCACATCACCTTCACCGTGGACTTTGACGCCGAGTGGACGGGCATGGTGAAGGTGGTGGTGTTTGAAAACGGCGAGAGCCGCGCGGAAGTACTCTACACCGGCCAGGCGGAGATCCCCGCCGCGGTGCTGGGCGCGGGAGAGCTCTACGTCTCCGTAAACGGCTACCGCAGCCAGGGCGACACGGTGGCCATCGTGCGCACTGTGGCCATGGCGCGGCCGGTGCAGATCCTGCCCGCGGGCGCGGCGCCCGCCGGAGATCCCACCGCCTACACCCCCACGCTCTTAGAGCAGATTCTGGCAGCGGCGGGGGAGGCCGGCACCGCTGCCGCCGAAGCCCAGGCCGTCAAAAATGAGCTTCTGGCGGACAAGGAAGCCGGCCTTTTCACCGGCGAGACGGGGCCTGCCGGGGAGAGCGCCACCATCGCTGTGGACGGCGCCGAGGAGGGAGAAGAAGCGGCGGTCTACAACCTGGGCACCGCCCGCAATGCCCGCTTGCGCTTTATCCTGCCCCGGGGCACCGGAATTGCCGAGATCGTCGACAACTGGGACGGCACGTGGACGGTAGTGTTTTCCAACGGCGAGATCCAGACCCTCCGCGCCCCCGGCACCCTGGATAACCCCGGGGAAGCCGTTCTTTCAGCGGCGGTGGCTGACTATCTCACCGCCCACCCGCCCGCCGCGGGCGCCGACGGCCGGGGCATCACGGCCATCACCTATGTGCCTGGGGAGAACCAGTGGATCTTCACCTTCTCCGATGGCGAAAGCGAGGAAGTGGCGGGGCCTGCCATTCCAGCGGTGTCGGGAAGCCTCGAGAGCACCAGCAACGAAACCGCCGCCTCCTCCGCTGCGCTGCGCACGGCCTACCTCCTGGCCAGCGCCGCCATGGCCAAAGGCGGCGGCACCTTCACCGGGGCGGTCTACGCCGCTGTCCAGACGCCGTCGGAAAGCCTGCTCCGCAATACCAGCCTCACCGCCGCGGAGACGACGCCTGGTGGCGACGGCGAAATCTGCTGGCAGTATGAGTAGGTGACGGCATGGCACATGGGACAAAACTGGCCGGCACGGACTATGCCGTGACCGGCGGACAGTGCCGGGTGGACGGCGTGGGCTACGCGGTCACCGGCGGCAAGACGCAGGTGGCGGGCACGGCCTACGACATCTCCTTCGGGGACTATCAGCCGGTGCTCGGCGACAACAGCTGGAGCGCCATCTCCCGCGCTTCCCGCACAGGCATCGCCGCGTCGCTGTGGAGCGTGGGCGACACCAAGGCCGTGGAGTTGAGCGGCACCGTCCAGCGGCTGCCGCTCCACGACACCCTCTGGGTCTATATCCTGGGCTTTGACCACAACTTAGCCGTGGAGGGCAGCGGCATCCAGTTCGGCTGCTTCTTATCGGCTGAGACGGGCGGCGTGGAGCTTTGCCTGGTGGACGACCGCTACGGCACCGAAAACCAGGGCGAAGGCTACGAGAGCATGAACTTCTTCTCCTCCATGGACGACCCTCTCCCCTGGTACCAGAGCCGGATGCGCCTGGAGGTGCTGGGAAGCTCCGATGTCCCTGAGGCACAGGCCACCGCTGCCACGGTCACATCGCCTGCGCCCGGCACCCTCATGGCGGCGCTGCCCGCGGAGCTGCGGGCGGTGATGCAGCCCATCACCAAGTATTCCGACAACGGCGGCCCCTTTATGGCGCTGGAAAACGTCACCGCCACGGTGGAATATCTGCCCCTTCCCTCGGAATGGGAAGTGCTGGGGCGCATGCGCTACGGCAACCAGGCGGAGTGGAAGCATGTGGAGCAGTACGAATTTTATAAGCTGGGGCTGAGCGACCAGCGCTGCCGCGCTGATGACCGCCAGACCCCCGTGCACTTCTGGACCCGCTCGGCCTCCATCGTCCAGGAGCATTACTTCGTGCAGTTTTCCAACAACACCACAGACGATCACCAGCCCGGCACCGCCTCCCTGGGCATCGCGCCGGTGTTCAAAGTTTAGGAGGAAACCATGGAATATCTTGTGGTGCGGCGCTTTCGCGGCCTGTGCCTGGGCGGGCGGGTAAACCTCCCGGCGGGCACGGCGTGCACCTGCCGGGAGGGCGTGATCTACTGGGGCGAAAAACCGGTGTGCCTGGTGGCCAGCGACGTGGCGCACCGGTTTTTTGCCCCCAACTTCGATGGCCAGGGCTGGCGGCGCGGGCAGCTCATCGGCCAAATTCTCCGCCTGGTGCGGCGGGACAAGCGCCGCGC
>DVGD01000121.1 GCA_018712905.1 Candidatus Avoscillospira stercoripullorum
AGCATGGACTTCGCATCCCCGAGGACCTGTCGGTCGTGGCCTCCACGCCCCAGTCGGCAAAGCGCTGCGCCCACAGGCGCTGGGCTTCGTCCGGCTCGGCGGCATACTCCGTGCCCCAGTGGACAAACACGATGGAGCAGTCGGCATCCGCCTCCCCTGCCGCGATGGCTTGCTGCACCGCTTCCGGGTCGTCCAGGGTATGGAGGACATAGGGCGCATCCTCCGGCAGCGCGTGGCCGTTGGTGGACTGGGTCAGGCTGAAGACGGCACAGCGGATGCCGTTGACCTCCAAGATCTCATATGGCCGCAGCGCGCCGTCCGCCACAGGCTGAATGCCGGCGCATACAATGCCTGCATCGCGGTAGAACGATGCGGTCAAGTCAATGGCGTCCGTCCCCTTATCCAGGGCATGGTTTCCGGCACAGCTCACCACGTCAAATCCGGCCTTGACCACCGCCTCTCCCACCTCCAGCGGTGTTCCAAAGACGGGATAGGAGCTGTACTCCCCAGGAGAGTTTACATAAATCGTCTCTTGTTGGATGGCTGTCACATCAAAGGTAGAGAGTTTCTCCAGAACATCGGCAAACATGCCGTCAAAACACCCGTCTTCCCTGCGGAGATAGTAATCGTAGATCTGCCGGTGGATCAAAAGGTCTCCCAGCGCCGCCATGGTGAAGGAGGTTTTGGGCAGCGCAATGGCGGTGAGCCCCCAGGTGAGCCAGTCCCAGGCTGTCACGTTCCCGGAGCGGTCGGTAATCAGCAGCCGCGCCTCCGGGTCAAACTGCCACGACACCACCTCCATGCCAATGTCCGATGCCATCCACAGCGGCTGCACCGTTCCTGCCCCGACGGCATAGATATCGATATGCTGCGACCACGCCGCTTCCTCCTCTTCTTCCCAGAAGGGGCGGCTGTCGCCGTAGCGTTCTTTTCGCCAGGTGAGAAGCAGCATCTCCTGTGCCCCGTCGTGGTTAATATCGCACAAAAGTGCGTCCTGCACCAGTGTTTCTTCCTCGGGCTGCCAGGAGATTTCGCCGTTCCAGACGGCGCTTATGTGCTGGTTTTCCAGCTGGATCTCCCACGGAGACGCGGAGAGCGCCCCTTCTTTCCATGCTACCCAGTCCGGGGGTGCGTCCCTTCCCCGCAGGAGCAGGAATAGGGCAATCGCGGCGAGAAGTCCCGCCGCGATGCCAATCCAAACAATCCGTTTTTTCATCATGACTTAGACCAATAGCTCTCCGTCCACCAGGGCTTTGCAACCTGGGCATCCCAGTTATAGGTGCCGTCCTCCTTCGCCCAGACGCCGATCATCTGCCGCCAGGTGCTGTCGGTGAGGCGCTCAGACATGGGATATTCAAACTGGTAGAAGTCATATACCAATCCGGAGGCAAGGCGCAGGGTGCCGTCCACCGGCACCACCACATAAATCCTCGCCGGACGGCCGGTGGCAATTTGCAGCACCGTACCGTTGGGATCTGTGGCGATGTCCGTCACCAGGGCAGACGGGATCTCCTTGGCCTCCAGGTAGGGCGATTGAGATTGCTCCTGCACCGCCTCAATCCAGAAGTGCTCCAGCGTGCCGCCATAGGCGCGGATGAGCTCATACTCCTCCTCGCTGAGCGTCTCATTGCGCAGCTCCTTCTCGGAAATGGTCTGGAGCATCCCAGCAAGCTCTGCCAGGCGGGTGAGATTCTCCTTGTCGCTGTCGCCCAGATACCCGTAGCGTTCCAGTCCGTCGGCAGTCTGCTGGGCAAGGAGGGCAAATCGGCGATAGACCTCCACCTCCGGCTCCACGTAGCCGCGGTCGTCGATCTCTTCCACGGGGCCGCCGCCCATCTCCGCCATGACCTGCTTGGCATAGAGCACCGTGTCGTGCTTGAGCTCGGTAAAGCTGCCGGCAAAGCACTCCAGGCTCTTCTTCTGCCACGCCTCACTGGTCATAAAGGAGGGGTAGCCCTCGCCCTTTTCCTCGAGAATCGGCGAAAGGGTGTAAAGCCAGCTGGAATAGAGGCTGCTTGTCCAGGTGGATTCAGGCGCCTTTGCTACGACCTCCCGCAGCTTTTCCATATTTTCACTGTAGTTCTCATATCCAGTGGCGCCCTGCTCCTCCAAAAGCGTCAAGGCCAGGTCGGAGCCAAGAGCAGCCGGCATATCCAAAACATCCGGCAGCATCCGCTTTTCGCCTTGGGCATTCTCCTTGACGTTGCTGTAGACCAGCTGCTGCATCACCGCCGCGTCAATGGTGAAGCGCTGTCCCATCACGCGGAAGCCCTTTGTGAGTTCTGGAATGTTCTCTGTGCCTTCCCACACCGGCACGGAGTTGATAGCAGGCGGCGCCATGGTGCTGACCAGCTTGACAAAGGTCTGGTAATGCTCCGAATCGCCGATGAGGTCTTCCACGCTGGGAAATCCGCCGTAGGCGGCCTCAATGGCAGGGGCGTATTCATAGTAGCTTAAATCATCGCTGGTACCGGCGAAGAAGGAAGTGACGGTATAGATTGTTTCCCAAGCGTCAATCCCGCCCTCTTGAAGCGCCAGCGTCATGAGAAGGGCGCAGCGGTTGAGCGTCTCGTTATTCTGGAGGAAATTCACCTGGCCATACCACATCATGGCACGGAAGTAAGCCTCCAGCACCGCGTCTCCCTCGTAATATCCCCGAGGCTTGAACTGGGTATAGTCCATGTTGGCGCCGGTCAAGGGCGAGACGGCAATATTCGCCGCGTTGGTAATCAGGGAAAGCTCCTGCTCCACCAGGCTCGTCACCGCGCCGGGAACTTCCACTTCCCCATTCTGAAGCCGCGCCGCTACCGCGTAGAAGGCAAGATTTACCCTGGCGGCCTCTTCCCACTCCGTGCCGCTCAAGGCTTCATACTGCTTCTTCGCCACTTCCAGCTGCTTCACGCTCAGCGCTTCCAGCGCAGAAGACAGATATTGCTTTTCCGTCCGGCTGAGCAAGAGGCTGAAATAGAGGTGATAGGTGTGCATCATGGAATCCACGGTGACGAAATTGGGAACCTGGGAATAGCGGTTTTCCTCGTAAATTTCAAAAAACTCATTGGAATAGCTGGGTTTTACCACAAATAGATTCTCAGCCAATAGGGATTTATCTTCGTCAGTGAAATAGAATTGGTTGAGATTCACAAGGTTGGATAAATCCGGTTCAACCGTGTAGGTTGGAACCGCCGCGGTCACCGCTTGCTCCGCCGCCGGAAACGAAAGAAGCTGCATGCGGTTGAGCGCCTTTACTTGGGATAGCGCCGCATTGATCTCCTCGTCTTCGCTGGGCGTCTCCTGGGGTGTCTCGTCTGTCTGCTGCGTATGTACTGTTTGCTGTTGGTCTTCCGTGGACTGCTGCGTGGTCGTTTCCGCCGCACATCCCAGGAGCAGCACCCATACCAGCAGCAGCGCCAGAAGCCGAAGCCCCTTGCGTCTCAATTCTATGATGTTCATGACCGTTCCTCCTCTTTTACCGAAATGATGGTCTTACCCAAAAGGCTTGCGAGTTGTTCCAGGTCTTCCTGGGCAATATTGTTCTTTTGCAGCAAAAGCATACGATTGTCCACAACGGGAAGAAGCAGCGAAGGTGTTTCATAGATCTCGGTGATGGCCTCCGGAGAGATCGGCTGCGTTTCGTCTCCCTTGGTCAGTGCCATACCCGTTTCGGAAACCGTCACAGAATAGTCCCCAAGGTGCTCCACCGTGCTCCACTGCCGGTAAAGCTCTGCGGCTTGCTTCTCAAAGCGCCGCTTTCTTCTTCCCCTGGGGAAAAAGCCAACAAACGCAAAGCACAGGAGAAATATCCCCAACGGCATAAGCCTCCCCAGCGTCTCGGGCGCCGACCCCGCGCCAAATAAAATGATTCCACCGAACACCAGGTTTGCTGTCTCCATTATCTTTGGAATGATGTAGAGGAGTACCGCCTCCGCCAGCAAAGCGCAAATCAGCCCAAGGGGGATGAAACTGCCCAGTTCCTGCGGCGCAAAGAATGCCGGCAGCAGTAAAACCAGGCTCAAAACCCAAAGCACCGCCGCCAGGATACCGCGATAGATCCGCCGGAAGCGTATTTGTCGTGGCGTGCCTTTGGAATGGGCATGGAGCCAGTCAATGATCGGCCAAAACCTGGGGAGCCTTGCCCGGGAAGCAAGCTCCACTCGCTTTTCCAAGGCAGCGGCAAGTTCGGGAAGCAGCGCTTCATCCGGTAGTGCAAGGGAAATTTTCAGCTCCATAGAATCCTCCTATTCCGGATCAGACTTTGTTTTTCTCCATTATAACAGCCCTATGTAGACGCGTCCAGAACCTATGGAAATTTTGCAAGTCAGATACAAAAAGCCTCCTGCTGAGGCAGGAGGTTTGAAAGAAAGGCAGATTGCAAAAGAATCACAAATCTATGAATCCACCGTTGCAGGTTTCTTTAAGCGTTGGGCACAATGGGATCGATCGCAGGCTGGATCGTGCCGCAATCGGTGCAAATATCCTGTGCAGATGCGTCATTGCAGTTGACATAACTGTCTCCCACGGTGGCGATGGCGCCAAACTCCACGGGAACTGCCACGCAGATATCCTGGGTGATGGTAAAGACGCAGGATCCGTTCTTAAGACCGCCGCAAATTTCGCGTCCGGGCGTCACAACGGGATTGCCGCAGCACTTGGTCGTGGTATTGCCTGCCTGGGCATAGGGCGTGACGGTGACAGGAACACAGATCGAGGCGGATTGGTAGCCTACAGCAGGGCAGGTTTGCACTTCATTGAGTGCGCCTTCATTTAACATAGCCATATAACGTTCTCCTTTCCGGCAGCTGCCGCTTTCATCTTATGTGAAGGCGCTGAATAGGTGCAGCCTGAAAGGCAAGGAACTTTCTTGCCTTCCAGGACATTCTGCCCCCAATGGTCATAGAATACGATGGGTATTAAGCCCAGAATGAGGTAACGCAAATGGGTGTTACAAATTCCAATAAAGTCATCAACACAGACCGCATTCTGTGCGATGGTTCCCTCCGGGTTACGCTGGCGCTAACGGCCGCGCCGGATATTATCTCCAATCCTACTGATATAGTCCTGATTCTAGATCGATCCGGCAGTATGACCGGTATTCCCTGGCCGCCATGAAACTGGGCGCGAAGACGTTCATCGATCTCATCGACGAAGCAACCGACGGCTCCCAGGATGGTCAAATTGGTTCAGGCAGCAAAATCGGAATTGTCAGCTTTGCCAGCACTGCCGTTGCAGATGCGCCGCTCATCACCTCAGTTGCCACATTGAAGAACGCTGTGGATGGCTTGACCGCAGGCGGCAACACCAACCACGCTGCTGCCTTTGAGGCTGCTACGCAGTTATTTGACCCGGCGTCCACCAACGCCAAGGTGATGGTGATGTTCACCGACGGCAATACCACCACCGGAGCTCCGCCTGCTCCTGTAGCAGCTGCAGCAAGGGCGCAGGGTATTATCATTTACTGCATCGGTCTTATCGGCTCGGACGGTCTGGATGTCAATGCCTTGAACAACTGGGCAACAGACCCAGATGCAAGCCACGTGGCAGTGACACCAGATGCAGCTGATTTGGAGGAGCTTTTTGCCGAGCTGGCTGCCAATATTTCCAAGCCTGGCGCCACAGACATTGTCATCGATGAGATTGTCAATCAGAGCTTTGTCATCACGAGCATTTCCTCTCCCACCAAGGGTTCCGCCACCATGCTCGATGTTCACTCTCTTCGCTGGAACATTCCAGAGTTAGGGGTCAGCAGCAGCGAAAGTGCTACGCTGGACTTCTTCGTCCGCCATGTTGGACAGCAATCCGGGACGAAGCTCGTCAACCAATCCATCATCTATTCGGATCGCGAGGGCAATGTCGTCTCATTTCCGAAGCCTACCGTCTCGGTAGAATGTGATATTGTGGTATATCCCGAGGACTGCCCCACGCCCGTAGATCTCACTGTGGCCGGTTGCCAGGACTCTGTTGTGGTGGATCTTGGCGACGTCAATCTCAGCTCCCAAGGGCGAATTATCCAGGTGGATGTCACCATCCCTAATGTCTGCCCTGGGAAGCGAGTGGCACTTGCTGCCATTCTCACCGAAGTAGATGAGGATGGCATGGAGCATCAGCGCGGGATGAAGGCAATGACCATTCCGTCGCACAATTCCTCTGTGTGCCGCGATATTCTGGTCAAGTGTATTAAATTCGTCGTGCCGGATGACCTGGACGTCACCAGAAATCCCACTTGCTCTGCTCGTAAATTTAAGGTTCGCTTCCTAGCCAACAACATCGATACAGACTATCGCTGCTGCGAGTCGGATATTACTCTGTAAAAAGCGCCACCGCCATCAAGGCGGTGGTACATAGAAGGGAAAAATGGTTGCAGCCAGAAGAAACTTTATGATATGATATAAAAAAACAAAAGGAGCAAACATGGAAGAGTACACACGGTGCAGCTGGGTCAATCCCAAGGATCCATATTCTATCCAATACCATGATATAGAATGGGGAATCCCCGTCCATTCGGATCAAAAACTATTTGAAATGCTGATTCTAGAGTGCTTCCAGGCCGGCCTCTCCTGGGTGTGTATTCTCCATAAGCGAGAGGCTTTTCGACGTGCATTTGATGAATTTAATCCTGAGATCATCGCAAACTATCCGGCCAGCAAGGTAGAACAATTGCTGCAAGATCCAGGAATTGTTCGAAATCGCCGCAAAATTGCCGCTGCCATTGTCAACGCCAAGATGTTTCTCTCCATTCAGAAGGAATGGACGAGCTTTGACCGGTATCTGTGGCATTTTACAGACGGCAAAATCATCTTCGAAACCGGCAAAACAAGCTCTCCCCTTTCCGATCTGATATCCCGGGATCTCCAGAAACGGGGCATGAAATTTGTGGGTACAGTCATCATTTATTCCTACTTGCAGGCTGTTGGGATTATCAATTCCCATGAAGACGGCTGCCACTTTCAATC
>DVGD01000122.1 GCA_018712905.1 Candidatus Avoscillospira stercoripullorum
GCTACGGCCTGTACTTTGGCACCGAGGGGAAAACCCTGGGGACGGTTCTCAAAAACAGCTGGTATACGGCGGTGGACTTTGTGCGCATCGTGCGTATGAGCCTCCAGGATCTGGTGTCGGGCTGGGTGTCCATCGACGAGATGTCAGGCCCCGTGGGCATCGTCTCGGTCATTGCCCAGACCGGGGAGCAGTCCGAGAGCACCAAGGCGGCGGCGCTGAACATTGCCTATCTCGCGGCATTTATCGCCGTAAACCTGGCGGTGGTGAATCTCCTGCCCATTCCGGCGCTGGACGGCGGACGGATTTTCCTGTTGATCGTCACCTGGGTGGTGGAAAAAATCATCCGCCGGAAGATCGACCCCAAGTACGAGGGCTATATCCATGCCGTGGGCATGATCCTGCTGCTGGCATTTTTGGCCTTTATCACATTCAAAGACATTTGGAAATTGATAGGTGCTTGATATGACGAGACAGCTTCAGGTAGGCGGCGTCGCGGTGGGCGGCGGCGCGCCGGTATCCATTCAGTCCATGCTCAATACGAAGACCACCGACGTGGAGGGCTCCCTGTCCCAGATTCGCGCCCTGGCTGCCGCCGGGTGCGAGATTGCCCGCCTGGCCGTGCCGGACATGGAGGCGGCCGCGGGCTTTGGGAAGATTGCCGCGGCGTCGCCGCTGCCCCTGGTGGCCGACATCCACTTTGACTATCGCCTGGCCATTGCGGCGGCGGAGGGGGGCGCGGCCAAAATCCGCATCAACCCCGGCAACATAGGCGGGGAAGACCGGGTCAAGGCCGTGGTGGACTGCTGCAAAGCCCACCACATCCCCATCCGCATCGGCGTCAACGGCGGAAGCCTCGATAAGGCGCTGCTCCATAAGTACGGCCATCCCACGCCGGAAGCTCTGGTGGAGAGCGCCTTTTCCCACATTGCCCTTCTGGAAAAGTACGGATTTTACGACATCTGCGTCTCCATGAAGTCCTCTTCCGTGCCGCTGATGATGGCGGCCTACCGGCTCTTTGCCGCAAAGTCCGACTACCCTCTCCACCTGGGCGTCACCGAGACGGGCACCGAGACCATGGGCGTCATCAAGTCGGCCATGGGCATCGGCGGCTTACTGTGCATGGGAATTGGCGACACCATCCGCGTTTCCCTCACCGCTGACCCGGTGAAGGAGGTCTTGGCTGCCAAGTCCATTTTGAAGGCGGCGGGGCTTCGGAAGGAGGGCGTGAACCTCATCGCCTGCCCCACCTGCGGCCGGACGAAGATCGACCTCATCGGTCTTGCCAATCGCGTGGAGGAAGCGCTGCAGGACTGCAAGAAGCCCCTCACCGTGGCGGTCATGGGCTGCATCGTCAACGGCCCCGGCGAAGCCCGGGAGGCCGACGTGGGCATCGCCGGCGGCGAGGACTGCGGCGTCCTCTTCGTCAAGGGAGAGCTCAAGGAGAAGCTTCCCTACGATGAGCTCCTCCCGGCGCTCCTAAGGTACATCGACAAGCTCTAATGCCTCCCCTTGGTGCACAAGGGGAGGTGGCACGGCGAAGCCGTGACGGAGGGGATCAGTAGGGGAAACGGAAGTAGCCCCGCGCATCGCCGGCTCGCAACATCTTTCCAAATGAGGAACACCATGAACGATACTGTATACCTAATGGATCTCTTTTCCGCCTGCCCTCTTTCCGAGGACAGGCGTGCCGTCTTTCAGCAGGCCAAAGTCCTGGGCGCCGACATTGACCCCGAGGCGCGGCGGGTGGAAGTGCGCCTTTTTGCCCCGACCTACCTCTCCGGCGCACAGCTCAAAGCCCTCCGGGACGACATTCAGGCCTCCTACGGCCTGGAGGGGCTTGCCTTCCGCTGTACCTTCCCGGAGACGGCGCTGCCCGAGGCCGACCACCGGGACTTCGTGGATCTTCTTTGCGGCGTCTACCCGCCTGCCCGCGCCATTCTGGCCGGCAGCCGCTGGGAGATGACCGCCGAGGCCGTGACCGTCCATTTGGTGGCCAACGGCAAGGAGCAGCTGGAGCCCTACCTCCCGGAGCTCAGCCGCCATTTCCAGAATACCTTTGGCGCCGCGCCGGAGATCACCATCGCCTGCCACAGCGCCCTCACCGGGGATGCCCTCTATTCCGAGACGGCGCGAATCCGCGAGGAGGCCATCCGTGCATTGCCCCAGGTGCCGTTTTCGGCGCCCAGCGGTTCTGCACCATCGGCCAAGCCCACGGAATCCGGCGATTCCGACTTGATTTTCGGCCGTGCCTTCTATGGAGAGCCCACGGCCATGGCGCAGCTGGAGCTCGACATGTACAAGGTGGTGGTGAAGGGCGAGGTCTTCGCCGTCAACCACCGGGAGCTCAAAAAGCGCAATGCCTGGATCATCTCCTTTGACGTCACCGACTACACTGGCTCCGTGCGGATCAACCAGTTCATGGAGCCGGACAAGGCCAAGCCCATTCTTGAGCGCATCAAGCCCGGCATGTGGATTTCCATTCAGGGCAAGATGACCTTTGACCGGTATGAAAACGAGATGGTCATGCAGCCCCTGGGCATCATGCTGGCTCAAAAGCCCCAGCGAAAGGACACCGCGGCGGAAAAGCGGGTGGAGCTCCATCTCCATACCCGCATGTCCAGCATGGACGCCCTCACCGACGTGGGCAAGGTGGTGGCGCAGGCCGCTGCCTGGGGGCACAAGGCCATCGCCATCACCGACCACGGTACCACCCAGTCCTTCCCCGACGCCTTGAAGGCCAGCAAGAACAAGGTGGCCGGTACCGACCAGCCCATCAAGATCCTCTACGGCGTGGAGGCATACTTCGTCAACGATGTGGACGACCGCATTGTGGTTCACGGCAGCCAGGAGCAGCCCCTCACCGGCGCCTTTGTGGCCTTCGACTTAGAGACCACCGGTCTCTCGGCGCAGAGCGACGTCATCACCGAAATCGGCGCGGTGATCTATCAGAATGGCGAGATTTTAGACCGCTTCCAGTCCTTTGTGAACCCCCACCGTCCCCTGAGCCAGAAGATCATCGACCTCACCGGCATCACCGATGAGATGCTCGCCGACGCCCCCGATGAGGCCGAGGTCATCCCGGAATTTTTGAAGTTCTGCGGCGATCTGCCCCTGTCTGCCCACAATGCCGACTTCGACGTGGGCTTTATCCTGGCGGCCTGCCGCCGGCTGGGCATCGAGTACGATCCCACCTATGTGGATACCCTGATCCTGGCGCAGAATCTGCTGCCCGACCTCAAAAACCACAAGCTCAACATCGTGGCCGATGCCTTGAGCCTGCCGGAATTCAACCACCACCGCGCCGTGGACGACGGCGTCACCGTGGCGCATATGCTTCGGCGGTTCTTTGAAATGCTCACGGAGCAAGGGATCGAGAACATCTCCCAGATCAACGAGAAGATGGTGGCGCTGCGCTCCGGCAGCCATATCCTCGACCGCCAGGCGCGGCACATGATCCTCTTTGCCAAAAATCAGACCGGCCTTCGCAATCTCTACCGGCTGGTGTCCTATTCCAACCTCAAATACTTCCGCCGGGTGCCCCGGATCCCCAAGTCCGAGCTCATCCAGTGGCGGGAGGGCATTCTGGTGGGCTCAGCCTGCGAGGCGGGCGAGCTGTTCCAGGCCATTGTGGCGCACAAGAGCCGGGCAGAGCTATTGCGCATCGCCTCGTTCTACGACTTTCTGGAGATTCAACCCCTGTGCAACAACGCCTTTATGCTCTCCAAGGGGCTTGCCGAGAGCGAGGAGGAGCTTCGGGAATTCAACCGCACGGTGGTGCGGCTGGGCGCGGAGCTCCATAAGCCCGTGGTGGCCACCGGCGACGTCCACTTCCAGAACCCCGAGGATGAGATCTACCGCCGCCTGCTGCTTGCCTCCAAGGGCTTTGAGGACTGCGACCGGCCGCTGCCCCTCTACTTCCGCACCACCGACGAAATGCTCGAGGAATTCTCCTACCTGGGTGCGGAGACGGCCAAGGCCGTGGTGGTGGACAACCCCAATCTCATTGCCGACATGTGCGACACCATTCGCCCGGTGCCCCACAACCTCTTTGCCCCGTCCATCGAGAACTCCGTGGAGGACTTGAAGCGCCTGGTTTACGGCAAGATGCACCGGCTCTACGGGGACAACCCGCCGGAGCTCATCACCAAGCGCGTGGAGACGGAGATGCACGACATCATCACCTGTCACTACGACGTGATCTATATGTCCGCCCAGAAATTGGTGCAGAACTCCCTGGAGCATGGCTACCTGGTGGGCTCCCGCGGCTCCGTGGGCTCGTCCATCGTGGCCTATATGTCGGGAATCACCGAGGTCAACTCCTTCCCGCCCCACTACCGCTGCCCGGAATGTAAGTACACCACCTTCGAGGTGCCCGCGGGGATCGCCTGCGGCGCGGATCTTCCCGACGCCTACTGCCCCAAGTGCGGGGCGAAGTTTGCCAAGGAGGGCTTTAACATCCCCTTCGAGACGTTCCTGGGCTTCGGCGGCGACAAGGTGCCCGATATCGACTTGAACTTCTCCGGCGAATACCAATCCCGCGCCCACGCCTACTGCGTGGAGATGTTCGGCTCCAGCCACGTCTTCCGCGCCGGTACCATCGGCACCGTGGCCGAGAAGACGGCCTTCGGCTATGTGAAAAACTACCTCCGGGAGCGGGAGAAAACCGTCCCCAAGGCCGAGGAAAACCGCCTGGCGGCGGGCTGCGTGGGCGTCAAGCGCACCACCGGCCAGCACCCCGGCGGCTTGGTGGTCATCCCCCAGGAGAATGAGATCTGGGACTTCTGCCCGGTGCAGCATCCGGCGGACGACCCCCACTCAGACATCATCACCACCCAGTTTGAATACCACTCCATGGAGGAAAACCTCTTAAAGCTCGACATGCTCGGCCACGATGACCCCACCATGATCCGCATGATGGAGGACTTGACCGGCGTCAACGCCCAGGAGATCCCCCTGGACGATAAAGACACCATGTCCATCTTCTGCTCCAGCAAGATCCTGGGCTTTGAGGATGACCCCATCCTCGGCCCCACCGGTGCCTGCGCCATTCCCGAATTTGGCACCAGCTTCGTCCGGGGCATGCTCCTGGACACCAAGCCGGATAAGTTTGACATCTTGGTGCGTCTTTCCGGCTTCTCCCACGGCACCGACGTGTGGCTGGGCAACGCCAAGGATCTCATCACCTCCGGTACGGCCACGGTCTCCCAGGCCATCGGCTGCCGCGACGATATCATGCTCTATCTCATCTCCTGCGGCATGCCCGAGAAGCGCTCCTTCAAGATCATGGAGTCGGTGCGAAAGGGAAGGGGACTTCCCGAGGGCGCCGAGGACGAGATGGTCAAGGCCGGCGTTCCGGCGTGGTACATAGAATCGTGCAAGAAAATTAAGTATCTCTTCCCCAAGGCCCACGCCGTGGCCTATGTGATGATGGCCTTCCGAATCGCTTGGTTCAAGGTGCACCATCCCCTGGCGTTCTACGCGGCCTACTTCTACCGCCGCAGCCAGAAGGATGGCTTTGACGCCGCCATGATGACCGGAGGCATAGAGTCGGTGCGGGACAAGATCAAGGAGATTCAGAGCAATCCCGACGCCTCGGGCAAGGAGGAGGATCTTCTCACCACCCTGGAGGTCTGCTACGAATTCTACCTCCGCGGCTTTTCCTTTGCACCCATTGACATTTATGAATCCGATGCCCTGCGCTTTAACATCAAGGATGGCAAGCTCCTGCCGCCCTTTGTATCGGTGGCAGGGCTTGGCGAGACGGCGGCGCTGGACATTGCCGAGGGCAGAAAGGGCAAGCGCTTTATCTCCATCGAGGAGTTCTCCGCCGCCTGCCCCAAGGTCTCCAAGACCCATATTGAAAATCTCCGGGCGGCGGGCGCCTTCCGGGATCTGCCCGAGACCAGCCAGGTGACGCTTTTCTGAGCGTGGGGCTTTGCCTGTAGGGGTCGATCTCCGATCGACCCGTCAGCGTGTCGAAAAAGTCTTTTCGCCACGCTGTGCGGATTTTGAAACTTTCAAAAAAGTTTCAAAATCCTGTTTGATTGAACGCGCGGTGGGCTTTTTGCCCCCCGCACACACCCCCCGCTGCTCTGTCGCA
>DVGD01000123.1 GCA_018712905.1 Candidatus Avoscillospira stercoripullorum
TCCGCTTTGGAAAGCTCCTGCACACCGCCGCCATTTTAAGCCTTTCCCTTGGCATTCTCTTGTCCATCTTCGGCGTCACCTGCGCCCGCCCCATTTTGCAGCTTCTCAAAACCAAGGACAATCTCATTGATGGCGCGGCACTGTACCTTCGAATTTACCTCCTGGGCATACCCGGTCTGGCGCTCTATAACTTCGGCAGCGCCATTTTAAGCGCCCTGGGCGACACCCGCCGGCCTCTCCGGTTTCTCGCGTTCGCCGGTGTGCTCAACATCGTGCTCAATCTCTTCTTTGTGCTGGTGGTGCGCATGGAGGTGGCCGGCGTGGCCTTGGCCAGCATCATCTCCCAGTACCTCTCGGCAGTGCTCATCCTCATCGCACTCACCAAAAACGACGCGCCCTTTGCCCTGGAAAAGTCCGCCCTGCGCCTTGATCGCACCAGTGCATTGGAGATCATCCGCTTGGGAATCCCCGCAGGGCTCCAGAACTGCATCTTCGCCATGGCAAACCTCTTCATCCAGGTGGGCGTCAACTCCTTCAGCTCCACCATGGTGGCCGGCAACTCCGCTGCCGCCAACGCCGATTCCCTGATTTACGACGTCATGGCAGCCTTCTACACCGCCTGCGCCAGCTTCATGGGGCAAAACTATGGCGCCCGCAACCGCAAGCGCATCCGCAAAAGCTACTTCATCAGCCTTGCCTATTCCTTTTCCGTTGGGCTGATGCTGGGGCTTCTGCTGGTGCTCTTCGGGCGGCAGTTCCTTGGCCTCTTCTCCCCCGAGCCGGACGTCATCGACGCAGGCATGCGGCGGCTGACCATCATGGGCTTCTCCTACGGCTTCTCGGCGTTCATGGACTGCACCATCGCCGCATCCCGCGCCCTGGGCAAGAGCCTGGTGCCCACAGTGATGGTGATTCTCGGCTCGTGTGTATTCCGCATCATCTGGGTATACACGGTGTTTGCCTGGTTCCAGACGATTCCTTCGCTATACCTGGTGTACATCTGCTCGTGGACCATCACAGCCATCGCCGAGATTGCCTATTTTGCCAGCGTATACAAAAAGCAGGTGGCCACGCTGTAGCGCCAGCGGGTTCCTGCAAAGCCGCTTCGCGGTCGGGTCGATCGGAGATCGACCTCTCAGCGTGTCGAAAAAGTCTTTTCGCCACGCTGGTGCGGATTTTGAAACTTACAAAAAAGTTTCAAAATCCTGTTGATTGAACGCGCGGGGGGCATTTTGCCCCCCGCACACACCCCCCGCTGCTCTGTCTCAATCATCTTCTGCGGGGTTTTTCAACAGTCTGCGGGTCGATCGGAGATTGCCCCCTACAGCGATGTTTTTTCACAAGACGCGGAACAAAAGGACGTGGTTCCGCGTCTTATGATTCGACGGGAATCCCACAAAAAAGCAGCTTCAATTTTGGCAGGGTAGAATGGCTGCGCAGCCTTGACTTATGCTGGAGCGTTCGATATAATAGCCACAGTTTCGACGAATTATGTTAATTGATTTGGGGGAGGAAACATGAAAAAATTCGTGACGCGTGCAGTGGCTTTTTGCCTGGCAATTTTGCTGATTCTGCCGGTTTCAGCAAAAGAAAACGGAAATAATGGGTGGAAAAATCCCTATAACGATGTACCGGAGACGCTCTGGAGTTATGGATACATCAGCCGGCTCAGCCAAGCCGAGATTCTCACCGGTTCCGGTGCCTTCCGTCCTACTGACAACGAGACGCGCCTGGAGTTTGTAGCCGGGCTTTACGCCATGCACTGCGCCCTGGGCGGCAAGGCGGCGACGCTCAAGAGCGTGCCCTTTACCGATGTTTCCAAGGACAGCGAGGATTATCCTGCGGTGCTCTGGGGCTATGAATCCGGCGTCATCAAGGGCGTCAGCGGCACTGCCTTTGATCCCTCCGGCACCATCACCCGGGAGAGTGCCTGCGCCATGCTGGTGCGCTTTGCCCGCGCCGACGGCATTACCCTTGCCACTGTGGCCGACGCCGAGCAGTTTGTGGACTCCCTCAATGTGAGCCAGTACGCGAGAAGCGCCGTCACGGCCTGCCAGATGAGCGGCCTGGTCAACGGCTATAACAACGGCTACTTCCGCCCCAAGGGCTTTATCTCCCGCCAGGAGTGCGCGGCGGTGCTCTGCCGCCTGCTGGACGCCGCCCAGTCTGAGCCCGCAGAAGGCACCATCTCGGTGAACCTGGCCGACGGCGCCTACGACAGCCTCTATCATTCCTATGAGGCTGTGCCCTGTGGCCTGGTGGAGAAGTCTGAGGCGGTGGATCTCAGCTATTTTGACGACGCGGTGTTCATCGGCGACTCCGTCTCGCTGATGCTCCAGTATTACTGCGCCGCCACCAAGGCGCTGGGCAACGCCAAGTTCCTCTGCGCCGGCAGCCTCAGCGCCACCAATGCCCTCTGGGCGGTGAGCGACCAGTCGGTGCACCCGTCCTACCAGGGCAAGAAGATGCTGGTGGAGGACGGTGTGGCAGCCACCGGCGCGAAGAAGGTCTATATCATGCTGGGCGTCAATAACATCAGCTATGGCGTGGACTATGCCGCCAATGATATGGTCACCCTCATTGATCGCATTCTCGCCAAGTCCCCCAGGGTGAGCATCATCATCGAATCCACCACGCCCATGGCCTCCAGCAGCACCATCGTCACCGACAAGCTCAACAACGATAAGATCCAGCAGTATAACGACAAGATGAAGTCCATCTGCGAAGAGCGCGGCTGGTTCTTTGTGAACGTGGCCGAGGCTGTGCGGGATGAGAACGGCTATCTCAACAGCGCTTATTGCAGCGACAACAATTCCATGGGCATCCACTTCACCAACGATGCCTGCAAGGTTTGGGTGGAGTATCTCAAGACCCATGCCCCTGAATCTCTCAAGTAAAGGAAGGAAACCAATATGACGAAAAAAATACTTGCATGGCTCCTGGCAGCCATGATGGTTCTGAGCCTGGCGGCCTGTGCTGCCAAGGAAACTTCCGATGCGGAGGACACCAAGGAGGAGAGTTCCGCCGTCCAGGAGACGCCGGATACCACCGAGGATCAGCCCGAGGTGACGAAGCCGTCGGACGAAGAAACCGACAAGACCGACACGGAAGCTGAGAAGCCCGATACTGAGCCGGATGAAGCCGACCCGGAGGATACCACAACCGAGGACTCCAAACCCGAGACTTCCGAGCCTGAGGACACGCAGCCCGAGGACACCACGACTACCACCGAGGAGCCGTCGGACGGTGAGATCATGGTGGATCCGCCCGCGGAAAACAAGGTGGATCTGGC
>DVGD01000124.1 GCA_018712905.1 Candidatus Avoscillospira stercoripullorum
TTTTGAAACTTTCAAAAAAGTTTCAAAATCCTGTTTGATTGAACGCGCGGTGGGCTTTTTGCCCCCCGCACACACCCCCCGCTGCTCTGTCGCACAAGTTTTCAACGAGGTTTTTTGACAGTCTGATTATAGTTTCTTTTCCTCCGCGGGATTCCCATGACCCCGCGGAATTTTTTTATTTTGTTGTTATAACAACAGAAAAGAAATGCGTTTTCCTGTATGCTCTCTTTAGAAGCCAACGGAAAGGATGAAACACATGATCCGAAAGATTATTGAAATTGATGAAGAGAAGTGCAACGGCTGCGGCGCCTGTGCCGCCGCCTGCCATGAGGGCGCCATCGGGATGGTAAACGGCAAGGCAAAGCTCCTGCGGGACGACTACTGCGACGGCCTGGGCGACTGCCTCCCTGCCTGCCCCACCGGCGCTATCACTTTCGTAGAGCGCGAGGCTGCGGCCTACGACGAAGCCGCCGTGCAGGCAAAGAAGCAAAGCCAGGGCGGCTGCCCCGGCCAGCAGATGCGGCAGTTCACCCCCAGAGACACGGAGCCGGCGCCGCGCGCCGCGTCCCAGCTGCGGCAGTGGCCGTGCCAGATCAAGCTGGCCCCTGTCAACGCGCCCTACTTCTCCGGCGCGAAGCTTCTCATCGCCGCCGACTGCACCGCCTACGCCTATGCCAACCTGCACCAGGACTTTATGCGCGGGAAGATCACCCTGGTGGGCTGCCCCAAGCTCGACGGCGTGGACTACAGCGAAAAGCTCACCGAGATCATCGCAAAAAACGACATTCAGAGCGTGACCATTGTGCGCATGGAAGTGCCCTGCTGCGGCGGGCTGGAATTGGCCGCTAAGAAAGCCATTCAGCAGAGCGGCAAGTTCCTTCCCTGGCAGGTAGTCACCATCTCAGTGGACGGAAGCATTTTGGATTAAAGGAGGAATTTCCCATGGAAGAACGGATGAAAAATATTCCCATGGCTGAGGTGTTGCGTCTCAAGGAGCTGGTGGCCTATCAGCCCGGGCAGGTGGTGAGCCGGACGCTGGCGCAGAACAAGGCCGTAAGCGTGACGCTCTTCTCCTTTGACAAGGGTGAGGAAATCAGCACCCACGCCTCCGGCGGCGACGCCTTTGTGAGCTGCCTGGACGGCGAAGGGAAAATCACCATCGATGACAAGCCCTATGTGCTAAAAGAGGGCGACGCCATCGTCATGCCCGCCGGGCATCCCCACGCCGTCTATGCCAACGAGCAGTTTAAAATGCTGCTGGTGGTGGTATTTTAGTAACCCCTACAGGAGGAACCTATGAATCAACAGATGTTTTGCTTTCAATGTGAACAGACCGCCGGTTGCACCGGCTGCACCGGCAAGGCCGGCGTGTGCGGAAAGTCTGCCGACGTGGCCAATCTCCAAGATCGGCTGACCGGCGCCCTGATCGGCCTTGCCCGCGCCACGGACGGCGGCACCAAGTCCACACCCTCCACCTGGCGGCTGATGATCGAAGGGCTCTTTGCCACCATCACCAACGTCAACTTTAACGAGGCGTCTCTCGATGAATTGGTGGATCGGGTGCACAGGGAACGGGATGGTCTTGCCCAGGGCTGCGCCAGCTGCGGCGAGCCCTGCGGGCGCACCGGCGACTATGACCTTCATAAGCTCTGGAACGCCGACGAGGATATTCGCAGCCTCAAGTCTCTGATCCTCTTTGGCATCCGCGGCGTGGCCGCCTATGCCTACCACGCCATGGCGCTGGGATATGAGGATGATTCCCTCGACCGCTTTATCGCCAAGGCGCTCTTCTCCGTGGGCGAGGACTGGGGCATGGAGGAGCTTCTCCCCATTGTGATGGAGGTGGGCAAGTACAACCTCACCTGCATGGAGCTCCTGGATCGCGCCAACACCGAGACCTTCGGTTCTCCCGCACCCGCCACAGTGTCCCTCACCGTGGAGCCGGGTCCCTTCATCGTGGTCACCGGCCATGATCTGCTGGATCTCAAGCTGCTGCTGGAAGCGACCAAAGGAACAGGCATCAACATCTATACCCACGGCGAGATGCTCCCCGCCCATGGGTATCCTGAACTTCGGAAGTACCCCCATCTCAAGGGTAATTTCGGCACGGCCTGGCAGAACCAGCAGAAGGAATTTGCCAATCTCCCCGCCCCCATTCTCTTTACCACCAACTGCCTCATGCCGCCAAAGGAAAGCTATATAGACCGGGTGTTCACCACCGATGTGGTGTCCTACCCCGGCGTCACCCACATTGATGCAAAAAAGGACTTCTCGCCCCTCATCGAAAAGGCGCTCGCTCTGGGCGGCTATGAGACGGCGCAGCACTTCACCGGCATCAACGGCGGCAGCACCGTGACAACAGGCTTTGGCCACGATGCCGTGCTGAACGTCGCCGGTCAGGTGGTGGAGGCGGTGAAGTGCGGCGCCATCCGGCACTTCTTCCTGGTGGGCGGCTGCGACGGCGCCCGCGCGGGCAGAAATTACTTCACGGAGTTTGTGCAAAAAGCGCCCCAGGACACGGTGATTCTCACCCTGGCCTGCGGAAAATACCGCTTCAACGACTTGGATCTCGGCACCATCGGCGGACTTCCCAGGCTGATAGACATCGGCCAGTGCAACGACGCCTACAGCGCCATCCAGATTGCCCTGGCGCTGGCCGACGCCTTTGGCTGCGGCGTCAACGATCTGCCCCTATCCATGGTGCTCTCGTGGTATGAGCAGAAGGCAGTGTGCATTTTGCTCACGCTTCTCTATCTGGGCGTAAAGAACATCCGCCTGGGTCCCACGCTCCCGGCATTTCTTTCCAAGCACGTGCTGGAGTACCTGGTGGAGCACTTCAACATCGCCCCCATCACCACCCCGGAGGAAGATCTCCGGCAGATGCTCGGATAAGAACAAGCTACTGACCCCCGGTTTTGCTTGCGCAAAACCGGGGGTCAAAACACTTTTACGGTTTGTTCCTAACTGGTATCTCTCTTTAAGCGCGGGTCTTTTTTCGGAAAAACCGATAGGACAGCGCGCCGGGGATGCCGATCCAGCACAGCATCGAAATACCGGCTACCGCCTCATAGTTCTCAATGGCAATGGTTCCCGCGAGAAACAGAACCAGCACCGGCAGGGATATCAACGCCAGGATTCGGTGGGCAAGATACCAGGTCTCCTCGTCGCACACTGTCCAGGGAAGGCGCAGACCCACATAGCGGTTATAGGGGATTTTGGGCGCAATCGCCCCGAAAAACACCATAAAGCCGCACAGGATCGCCGTTGCAAGTATTTTTTCTGCCTGGACGGAGAGAACGACAATGCCATATTGCTCCAGAAACGCCAGCACCGCAAGGGCAATCACCATCAGGATACTCACCACGGTGGTCTTCACCATGGCGCGGCCTCCCGCGCTTCGGCGCTCCACATGCGTCAATAGCTCCAGATTGCACCCCAGCACCGCCACGCTGGCAAGGAGACACAGCGAAACGGCAGCGACCGCCCAAGCGGTATTGGGCATGGCGGGTGCCAGGATCAGTCCCAGAAACGCAAAGAAGAGCATGAGGCCGCGCTTCCTGTTTGCCTGTTCGCTTCGCTTTTGCTGCGCTTGCAGCGCATCCAGCCGCGCCTGCACCTCCGATAACTGAGTATCCTCTATCTCCAAGAGCTGAGACACCGACACCTCCAGCGCCGCAGCAAGCTGCGGCAGCAGATCACCGTCTGGGACAGAGGCGCCGGATTCCCATTTGGAGACGGTCTGGCGCACCACATGCACCTTCTCGCCCAACTGCTCCTGGGTGAGTCCCCGCTGAAGGCGGTACTTCTTGATTTGATCGCACAGCATGGTCATCCCTCCTGGGATCATTGTACCGGATGGCGTCTCACGGGGCAAGCAACGATCCTTAACATGGCATATCAATTCGATCTATGCGCCACATGAGAGCAAAATCCGGCGGGAAACCAGCATGGAGAGACGCTCATTTCAGCAGGCTCTGAATCCAACCCACCAGGTTATACTGGGCGAAGACGGGACTGGCCACCAACGATACAGTTGACATAATCTTGATAAAGATATCCAGGCAGGGTCCCACCGTGTCCTTGAGGGGGTCGCCCACGGTGTCGCCCACCACGGCGGCGCTGTGGGTGGGCGTTCCCTTCCCTGCCCCGGCCACGCCACCGGCCTCGATATACTTTTTGCCATTGTCCCAGGCGCCGCCGGCATTGCCGCAGAAAATGGCAATCATGATGGCCGCCAGGGTGGAGCCGATGATTAAGCCGCCCACAAAGCTCGGCCCAAAGAGGAAGCCCGTGGCCACCGGCACCACGATGGCAAGGAGCGACGGCGCCTTCATCTCGTCGATGGCGCCCTTATAGGAAATGGAGATACAGGTCTTATAGTCCGGCTTGGCTTTGCCCTCGAGGATTCCAGGGATCTCCCGGAACTGGCGGCGCACCTCGTCCACCATCTTCCGCGCGGCCTTGGCCACAGCCTCGATGAGCATACCGGAGAACAGGAACGGCAGCGCACCGCCGGCGATGGCACCGGCCAGCACCATGGGCTCCATGAGATTGAGGATGAGATCGGTGCCCACCTCGTTGAAGGAATAGAGATACGAAATCATCAGCGCCAGCGCGGCCAGAGCGCCGGAGCCGATGGCAAAGCCCTTGCCGATGGCGGCGGTGGTATTGCCCACGGAATCCAGGGTATCGGTAATCTTGCGCACCTCGGGATCCAGCTCACTCATTTCCGCAATGCCGCCGGCATTGTCGGAAATGGGGCCATAAGTATCCACCGACACCGTGGCCGTGACGAAGGAGAGCATGCCCATGGCCGCCATGGAGACGCCATACATGCCGGAGACGGCGTAAGAGGTAACGATGCCGGCGCCCAGTACCACACATGGCGCCATACATGAGCGCATACCCAAGGCAAGTCCCTGGGTGATGGTCAGTGCCGCGCCCTCCGTGGCCGTATTTGCCAGAATGCGGGTGGGACGGTAGTCTGCCGAGGTGTAGTACTCGGCCAGCATGCCGATGACCACGCCGGCCACCACGCCGATGGTGGAGGCAATCCAGGGCGAGATACTGCCCGCGGCAAAGCCCAGAGAGGCTTTGAGCACCGCCGCGTCCTCCCCCTTGAAGAGGAACCACGAGGCAAGGAAGCCCAGGATGATGGTGAGCAGCGCCGCCACATAGGTGGCGCCGTTGAGCTCCAGGCGGGGATTTTCCGAGAGATGGCGCTTGGCCAAAAGCCAGCCAATTCCAATGCAGCAGGCCAAAAGTCCCAGAGAGACAAAGACCAGCGGGAACAAAATGCACTTTTGGAGCATGGTTTCGGTCATGCCCGTGCCCAGGGCGCCGGACTGGAGGAACATGTGATACGCCAGGATGATGCCCGAGGAGATGGCGCCCACATAGCTCTCCAAAAGATCCGAGCCGAGACCCGCCACGTCGCCCACGTTGTCGCCCACGTTGTCGGCGATGGTGGC
>DVGD01000125.1 GCA_018712905.1 Candidatus Avoscillospira stercoripullorum
GACCTGGAGGAAGTGCGCGCCGGGCGGCTCTCGCCGGTGTTCTTCGGCTCGGCACTCACCAACTTCGGCGTGGAGCCCTTTTTGGAGGAGTTCCTTCGCATGACGCCCCCGCCCCTCTCCCGGGAGGCCGACTGCGGCGTCATCGACGCCTTCTCGCCGGACTTCTCGGCCTTCGTCTTTAAAATCCAGGCCAATATGAACAAGGCCCACCGGGATCGGCTGGCCTTTATGCGCATCTGCTCGGGCAAGTTCGAGCGGGATCAGGAGTATTTCCACGTTCAGGGCGGCAAGAAAATGCGCCTCTCCCAGCCCCAGCAGCTCATGGCGCAGGAGCGCGAAATCGTGGAAGAGGCCTACGCCGGGGACATCATCGGCGTTTTCGACCCGGGCATCTTCTCCATCGGCGACACCGTTTGCATGCCGGGGCAGAAGTTCCGCTTCGCCGGCATCCCCACCTTCGCCCCGGAGCACTTCTCCCGGGTCAGCCCCAAGGACACCATGAAGCGCAAGCAGTTCATCAAGGGCACCGAGCAGATTGCCCAGGAGGGCGCCATCCAGATCTTCAAGGTACCGGGCACCGGCATGGAAGAAGTCATCGTGGGCGTGGTGGGCACGCTGCAATTTGACGTGTTCCAGTACCGCATGCGCAGTGAATACGGCGTGGAGCTTCGCATGGAGAATCTTCCCTACGAGCACCTGCGGTTTATCACCAAGAGCCCCGTGGCCGACCTCAAGGACTTGAACCTCAGCTCCGACGCCGAGCTTCTCGAGGACTACAAGGGAAATAGCCTCCTGATCTTCTCCAGCCTCTGGAGCATCGACTACAACATCAAGAAAAACCCCGGCCTGGAGCTGGCCGAGGCCATCAGCCGATAAAAAGACGCCGGGGCTGTGGAAAGACCCGTGGAAAAATTGTTGAAAAATTTCCTCCACCGGCGATTTTCGACATACAAACCCAGCGCAATGTGCTATGATACCTCCAGCGGACGGAATTTTCCGCCGCTGGAGATATTTTTTGCAATGGTTACAGGGCGATCCGCCGCCGCAGCGCCAGCACCGCCGCGGTGCGGTCATCCCCTGCCTGGCTACAGCTGACGATGCCGGAGGCCAGCTCCTTCGGCGACGTGCCCGCGTACTGCCGGAGAAAGCGCTCGGCCGCCTCTCCGCCGGCACCGTCGCTCACCAGTACCAACATCTCCCCCCTTGCCAAGGACAGCTTTGCTTCCTCCGGGCGGTGTTCCTCTCCTGCACCGATTCCCGGCGGCGGCGAGGCTGTCCCGATTTTTTCCACGGTGCCCTTCTTCTTGAGGTAAGAGGGCGCCGCGCCCCATTTGTAGAGCGCCGCCTCCCCGGTCATCAGGTCGATTTCCGCCAGATCCACCGTGGAAAAGGCGCCGTCGTCCCGGAGAAGGTAGAGGTCGTTGAGAAACTCCATGGCCTCCCGGGGCTTCGCCCCCGACAGAAGGAGCAGCCGGAGCACCGCCGCCGCCGCGCCCGCCTCGGCGCGGGCGGCGCGTCCGGCGCCCATGCCGTCGCACAATAGCACATAGTACCGCCGCCCACAGCGAAAGCTCATGGTCTGATCGCCCGAGAGGGCGTCGCCGTCCCGGCTCTGGCCGCGGCAGCAGAGCTCCGGCACGAAGCGCCCCGTCTCCTCCTCCCTGGGCGATGGGCGGCTGAGCGCCGCGGCGAGAATCTCATACTGCCTGGTGAGGGCGGTGCGGCTCTCGCGAAGCCGCGCCCGCGCCTGGCGGCGGCAGGCTAAGTCGTCCAATTCATGGTTGATGGCCGTGAGAAAGCCCTCCACGTGGAGGCAGCGGCTGAGGAAGGATGGCGCCAAGTCCTCCCGCAGCGCCTTGCCCCGGGTCATCATGGCCGGGGCAGCGCGGTCGAGTACCGTGCACGTCTCGCCCAGGCGCTCCTTCCAGCACTCGTCAAAGCGGCTGCAAAGGCGGCATACCCGTTCGGCGGCGTGGTCGAAGACCGTGGCCGTGTCGGGATCGGCCTGGGGGGGACGGGTGAGCGCCAGGCACTGCCCCAGCCGGGAAAAGAGCCCGGCGGCCAGCTCCATCTGGCGGCTCTCCACCCGCGCGGGCGTCTCCAGGAGGCCAAAGAGCCGCTCCCAGGGAAAGAGCCGCACCAGAGCGGCGGACAAAATGGCGGCAGTGAGGAGCATGGGACCTGCGCCGGTTAAGAGCACCCCCGCCAGCACGCTCAAAAGCCACAGCCCCGTCCGCGCCAGGAAGCCCTGCCCTGTGGAGGCCACCATGGCCGCCAGGGGCAGCACCACCGCCGCGCCGCCCTGTCCCTGGAGCTCCAGCGCCATGCCGCAGAGCGCGGCCACCGGGAGGGACTGGGGCGTCCCCAGGGCGCCTGCGCTGAGGAGGCACCCCAGGGGCAGTCCCAGGGCAAAGCCCCCGGGAGCCAGGGCACTAAGGCCGCTGACCAGCGCCGCCAGCAGGCACAGCCGCGGCAGCGCCGCCCCCTCCAGCGCCCGGCGAAAGAGCACCGCCCCGCCGCCCGCCGCCGCGGCGCGAAGGGCAAGGCGCCACACCGCCGCCGGGGCGAAGCGCTGCTCGAGCAAAAAGAGAAAGCCCACCAGAATGGTAAAGAGGGTGGCCGCCCCCGGGGCAAACCAGCGGTTGTCCCGGGAGAGCTGGTCGCCGAAAATGCAAAGGCAGGCCTCGGCCAAGAGCCCTGCTGCCATGGGCTCCAGCCCGGCGTCCAGCCCCCAGAGGACGGCATAGCCCAGGCAGCCCCCGGCGTAGGCGGCGAAGGACTCAAGTCCCAGCCCCAGCGCCGCAGCCAGCGCCAAAGGCAGCGGCAGCAGCACGCCGCCCACGGCGGCGCCCGCCAGTACCGCCCCGGCAGCCATGGCACCCAGGCACTTGAATACCTGTCCCATGGCCGGGTGGCCGCTCACTTGGTTGACCCGCTGCCGGATGGCCTCCACGGCAGCGGGACGCGCCTTTACTCCCATGCTTGTCCCTCTCTTCGGTGTTTCCAATGTGCCAACAGTCTACCACGGCGCGGCGGCGGAAGAAGTCGGGAAATGGGACGGGAAATGGCGCCTTGTCAAGACGGGAAAAACGGGATACAATAAGGGCAATGAATAGCCGCCAGGCCGCTTGCGCGGCGCGGGCGGGGATAAACTGTACCTATGTTACGCTTGACACAATGCGCGCCCCTACGGGGTGCACCGCAATGTTCCACCGCACCTGTAGGGGCGGATTATATATCCGCCCGTGGCAGTCGCGATGCCGAAAGTGCCTTCCGGGCGCATATGCAATGCGCCCCTACACCCCCGCCACCGAATTTGCCGTAGGGGCGGCAAGCACAGGAAAGGAGCATCTCCATGGGAATGGAATTGGAATATAAATTTTCGGTGCCCGGCGCGGCGGCGCTGGAGGCCATTTTGGCCGATCCTGCCGTACAAGCCATGCGCCGGGAGAACTACCGCGCCATCGAAATGGCCACCACCTACTTTGATACCCCCGACCGCCGCCTCTCTGCGCGCCGCTGGACGCTGCGCCTGCGAAAAGAAAACGACGCTCTGGTGGCCACCTGCAAGACCCCCGGCCAGGGCACCGCCCGGGGCGAGTGGGAATGCGAGGCCAAAACCATGGAAGAGGCCATTCCAAAGCTCCTGGCCGCCGGCGCCCCGGCAGAGCTCCAGGCGCTTCTGGACGGCCAGACCCTGGATGCCGTGTGCGCCGCCCGGTTTACCCGGCGGGCTGCCCTGGTGAAGCTCCCCGGCGCCGTGGCGGAGCTCTCCGGCGACCTGGGCGTCCTCTCCGGCGGCGGGAAGGAAGCTCCGCTGTGCGAAATGGAGCTGGAATATAAGTCCGGCGACCCGGAGGCCGTGGCAGCTGCCGCAAACGACCTCGCCCGGCGGTTTTCCCTCTCGGAGGAACCCAAGAGCAAATTTGTCCGCGCCATGGCGCTTACCAAGGAGGAACCATGAAACTATTACTGCACATCTGCTGCGCGCCCTGCGCCAACCGCCCCCTGGCCGATCTCCAAGCCCAGGGGCACGACGTCACAGGCTTCTGGTATAACCCCAACATCCACCCCTTCACCGAGTACCGCGCCCGGCGCAACACCGTGCGGGACTACCTCCAGGAGATCGGCGTGCCCCTCATCGAGCAAAATGACTACGGCCTTCGCCCCTTTGTCCGGGCGGTGGCTGAGGATATTCCGGGGCGGTGCGTCAAGTGCTACGGGATGCGCCTCTTCCGCGCCGCGGAGGTGGCCAAGGCGCAGGGCTTCGACGGCTTTACCTCCAGCCTCTTCATCAGCCCCTACCAGAAGCACGATTTGATGAAAGAAGTCGCCGAAAAGGCGGCGGAAACCTTCGGCGTGGAATTTTTCTATCAGGATTTTCGTCCGCTCTTCCGCGCCGGGCAGGACTTCGCCCGGGAGCACGGATTTTACATGCAGAAATACTGCGGCTGCGTCTTCTCCGAGGAGGAGCGGTACTTGAAGGCCAATAAGATTATCCCGTAGCCCCGGTGCCGCACCGCACCCTGTAGGGGCGGATTATATATCCGCCCGTGGCAGCTGCGATATCGAAGGTGCCTTCCCGGGCGCATATACAATGCGCCCCTACATTCAAAATCGATGGCGCGCCCCTACGGGGTGCACCGCAATGTTCCACCGACCCCTACAAAAACCGCCACCCTGTCCGGATGGCGTTTTTATCATTTGCGCAGTTCGATGATCTGATCCCGCAGCACGGCGGCGTACTCGAATTCCATCATCTTCGCGGCCTCGCGCATGGCCTTTTCCAGGCGGGCAATCTCCCGCTCCTTCTCGGCCTTGGTCATCTTGACGCCGCTCTTGCCCTTGACGTCCTCGGTGGGCTTGGAGATCTCGATGAGATCCCGCACCGACTTCACGATGGTCTTGGGCACGATTCCATGCTGCTTATTATAGGCGTCCTGGATGGCGCGGCGGCGCGCCGTCTCGTCCATGGCCGCCCGCATGGAGGGTGTGATTCCGTCGGCATAGAGAATGACCTTGCCCTTGGCGTTCCGGGCGGCTCTGCCCATGGTCTGGATGAGGCTGGTCTCACTGCGGAGGAAGCCCTCCTTGTCGGCATCCAGCACGGCTACCAGGCTCACCTCGGGCAGATCCAAGCCCTCTCTTAGAAGATTGATGCCCACCAGCACGTCGAACTTCTTCATGCGAAGATCCCGAATGATCTCCATGCGCTCCATGGCCGAGATGTCCGAGTGCATATACCGGACGCGAATGTCGTGCTTCCTCAAATACTCCGTCAAGTCCTCGGCCATCTTCTTGGTCAGGGTGGTCACCAGCACCCGCTCGTCCAAGTCGGCGCGGGTGCGAATCTCGCCCATCAAGTCGTCGATCTGGCCGGTGACCGGGCGCACCTCCACCTCGGGGTCGAGGAGCCCCGTGGGGCGGATGACCTGCTCGGCGGTCTGGGACGAGCGGGAGAGCTCGTACTCCCCCGGCGTGGCCGAGACGTAGATGGCCTGGTTGATCCGCTCCTCAAACTCGGAAAAGGTCAGCGGGCGGTTATCATAGGCGCAGGGCAGGCGGAAGCCGTAGTTCACCAGGCTCTCTTTTCTTGCGCGGTCGCCGTTGTACATGGCGCGCACCTGGGGAAGGGTCACGTGGCTCTCGTCCACAAAGAGCAAAAAGTCCTTGGGGAAGTAGTCCAAAAGCGTCATGGGCGCAGAGCCCACCGGACGGCCGGAGATGATCCGCGAGTAGTTCTCGATGCCGGAGCAGAAGCCCAGCTCCTGCATCATCTCGATGTCGTAGAGCGTCCGCTGGCGGATTCGCTGGGCTTCCAGGAGCTTGTCGTGGTCTTCAAAGTACTTGACCTGCTCCCAGAGCTCCTTTTCAATCTCGGTGATCGCCCGCGCCATCTTGTCCGGGGGCGTGATATAGTGGCTGGCCGGGTAGATGGGCACGTGGGACAAGACCTTTTCCGGCATGCCGGTGAGGGCGTTGATCTGGGAGATGCGGTCAATCTCGTCTCCGAAAAATTCCACGCGGATGGCCTTGTCCCGCCAGTAGGCGGGGTAGATGTCGATGGTGTCGCCCCGGACGCGGAAGTTGTTGCGCTCGAAGGCCATGTCGTTTCTCGCGTAGTGATCCTCCACCAGCCGCCGCTGGAGCTCTCCCATCTCCATCTGCATCCCGGGTCTGAGGGAAATCATCATCTTGGCGAAGTCGTCCGGCTCGCCGAGACCATAGATGCAGCTCACCGACGCCACCACGATCACGTCCCGCCGCTCAAGAAGCGAGCACGTGGCGCTCAGCCGCAGGCGGTCGATCTCGTCGTTGGTGGCGGCGTCCTTTTCAATATAGGTGTCGGTGTGGGGAATATAGGCCTCGGGCTGGTAGTAGTCATAGTAGGAGACGAAGTATTCCACGGCGTTTTCCGGGAAAAACTCCCGAAATTCCGCGCAGAGCTGGGCGGCCAGCGTCTTGTTGTGCGCCAAAACCAGGGTGGGGCGGTTTAAGCGGGCGATGATGTTGGCCATGGTGAAGGTCTTGCCCGAGCCGGTGACGCCCAGCATCACCTGCTCGTGAAAGCCCAGCTCCACGCCCCGGGTCAGCGCTTCAATGGCCTGGGGCTGGTCGCCGGTGGGCTGGTAGGGCGCGTGCAGCTTGAAGTCCACGGTGTGCTCCTTTCATTTAATAGATATTTCACAATCTGCCACTAAGATATTTAAAAACCTGCTGATAAGATAGAACCATCAGAAGCAAGTACTTTTTCATTTTCTCCTCTCTTTTCTTTTTTCCTTTTCACAAGACACCGGCAGCCTGGTCAGCTGCCGGTGTTTTGTATTTGGTAACCATGCACGCTGTAGGGGCGGATTATATATCCGCCCGTGGCAGCTGTGGTTTCGCAGGTGCCTGCCCGGGCGCATATACAATGCGCCCCTACACCTAGAGTCGGTCGTGCCCCGCACCGTAGGGGCGGCAATTAGCCGCCCGCGTTTTCCAAAGCCTTGCGTACCTCGGAAAGGGACAACTCCTTCTCCCGGGCGATGGCGGCCAAGTCCTCATACTCCCATTTCTCCCGGGTGACGCCCCAGCCTCGGGCGACTTTTTTCCGAACCTCGCCCAGGGGCGTCTTCTGGCTGTGGAGCGCCCGGGTGAGGACGTACCGCCGCGACTCCACCTCCCGGATTCCCAGGGTGGTGGTGTGGCGGAAGAGGAGCTGCGCCATCTCCTGGCGCTGATTCTCCCGGCAGAGCACCCGAATCATGGTGCCCGGCCGGGATTTTTTCATGCCCACGGCCTGGGTGCACACGTCCAGGGCGCCGGCGGCGAGGATGGTCTCGCAGGCAAAGGCAATGTCCTCGGCGGGCATGTCGTCCACGGTGCAAAGGAGCTCAAAGACCGTGTCGGGCGCCTCCTGCGTCTCGCCTAAGAAGGCGCGCAGACAGTTGGCCTTGGGGAAGGTCCTGCTGCCGATGCCCACGCCCACCTTCTCCAAAGTCATGGGCGGCATGGCGCCGAAGGCCGTGGCAAATTCCATCAAAAGCGCCGCGCCGGTGGGGGTGCACAGCTCCCCAGGGAAGTCCGAGCCGTAGATGGGCGCGCCGGTGAGGAGCCTGGCCGTGGCCGGCGCCGGCACCGGCAGCACGCCGTGGGCGCAGCGGACAGACCCCGCGCCCACGCAGATGGGCGAGACCACCACCCGGTCGGGGCGAAGGGCGTCCATCAGAAGGCACACCGCCGCGATGTCCGCCATGGCGTCCAATGCGCCCACCTCGTGGAAGTGGATCTCCGAGACCGGCACGCCGTGGGCTTCGCTCTCGGCCTTGGCAATGCGGTCATAGACCCGCTGCACCCGCGT
>DVGD01000126.1 GCA_018712905.1 Candidatus Avoscillospira stercoripullorum
TCGCCCAATCTTTCGCCCCATCCGTGCAGGGATAAAAGGGGGAAATACATACAGTATTCCCGCCCTTTTATCCCTTTCGTATGAGGCAAAATCTTTGGCCGAATGCGCTTGCCAAATTGTGCGGTGCTGCCTTAGCGCGAGATTTTGCAGCGGTGTGAGCGGTTGCTGTCTCCCTGCTCCGCAAGGGGCGGCCTTCACAGCGGCTGCTGCTTGATTTTGGCGAATTTTCTGGGGTAGGCTTTGGGCGTGGGCCGCACCTTTTCCACCACCACGATCCGGTGGGTGGCCTCGCCCACGGGGTATTCCCGGATTTCCGAAAGGCGGCCGCCCAGGGCTTCGATGGCGGTTTTGGCTTCGTCGGCCTCGGCCTGCGCCATGGCGCCCTTGAGCGCCAGGAATTTCCCGCCCACCTTCACATAGGGGAGGCACAGCTCCGAAAGGATGTTGAGCCTCGCCACCGCCCGGGAGGTGGCCACGTCGTAGGCTTCCCGGTGTTCGGCCACATATTCCTCCGCCCGGGCGGCCACGCAAGTCGCGTCCACGCCCAGCTCCGGCAGAATGGTCTTGAGCCAGTTCACCCGCTTCTGGAGGCTGTCGAGGAGCGTCACCTGGAGGCTTGGCTCGGCGATGGCCAGCGGCACGCCGGGAAAGCCCGCGCCGCAGCCGATGTCGATGAGAGTCTTTCCGGCGAGGGGCTCATCCCGCAGAAGTGAGAGGGAATCGAGGAAGTGGAGCCTGGCCACGGCGGTGGGCTCGGTGATGGCCGTGAGGTTCATCACCTGGTTTTGCCGGAGGAGCAGCTCTCCAAAGCGGCACAGGCGGTCGATTTGGTCTTCTCCCAGGGAGAGCCCCAGGGTGGGCAGCTCCGCCATCAGTGTATGTTTCATGCCCGGTCGGAGAGAATCAGCGCCAGAAACACCGTGGGCTCACTGGTGTGGTTGAAGATGGCGTGGGTGTGGCCGTCGGCGCAGAACTCCGCGTCACCGGCGTGGAGCTCCCGGGTCACGCCGTCCTCGGTGACCATGGCGGCGCCGGAGAGGATCATGTACACCTCGCCGTTGCCCTGGTGGGGGTGCTCGCCGATGGAGGCGCCTGGCTCCAGGGTGACGGTGGCCAGCATTTGGGCGCGGCTGCCCAGCTCCTCGGCGGAGAAGAGATAGCGGAAGGCAGGGCTGCCTTGACCGCCCCGGAGACGCTCTTTTACTTCGGTTTTCATTTCACTGTGCTGGTGGATCATGGGGAACACTCCTTTATTTGTGATATTTGCTTCCGGCCTGGATGCTCTCGGCGCGGTAGAGCTGCTCGAGCACCATCACCCGCGCCAGGTGGTGGGGAAAGGTCATGGATCCCATGGAGAGGCGGCAGTCGGCCATGGATTTGATGGAGGCGTCCATGCCGAAGGACGAACCGATGAGAAAGCACAGGCTGGACTTTCCGGCAGTCTTCACCCCGGCGAGGAGCTTTGCAAAGTCCGGCGAGGAGAGCATTTTCCCCTCGGGGGTGAGGACGCACAGCCATGCGCCCTTGGGGATGGCTTTTCGGATGGCTTCGGCCTCCCGGGATAGCCCCTGGGCGATCTCGGCGGGACTGGGATCGTCGGGCAGGCGGCACTCGGGAAGCTCCAGAAGCTTAAACTGGGCGTAGCCCCTGAGCCGCTTTTCATACTCCGCCGCGGCGTCTAAGTAGAACTTTTCCTTGCACTTTCCCACGCAGATCAGGGTGATGGAAACCATGGCTGCTCCTTTCCGTGCGCCTTGTAGGGGCGGCTCTCCGAGCCGCCCGCGGGTCGATCGGAGATCGACCCCTACGGGGGGGGTGCACCCGTAGGGGCGGATTATATATCCGCCCGTGCAGCGATATGATCGCAGGTGCCTACCCGGGCGCATATACAATGCGCCCCTACACCGAGGTCGGTGGTGCAGTGCACCCGTAGGGGCAGCCGCGTTTACCGCAAAAAGCCCTCGAGGATCTTCTCTTCGGCCTCCTCGGCGGTGAGACCCAGGGTCATGAGCTTCAAAATCTGCTCGCCGGCGATCTTGCCGATGGCGGCCTCGTGGATGAGGCCGGCGTCCACGTGGTTGCAGGTGATCTCCGGGATGGCGCGCACCCGGGCGGCGCCCATGATGATGGCGTCGCAGCTCACGTGGCCGAAGCACGGCGCGTTGCCCTCCACCCGGGGGTAGAAGATCTGCACAGAGTCGTCCTGGGCAACCGACCGGGACACCACCCGGGTCTTGCTGCCCGCGCCGTTCAAAAAGACGTCCATCTCGCTCTCGGCCTTCTGGGCACCGTGGGTTAAGAGCTTTTCCTGGATGACGATTTCAGCATTCTCCCCCACCACGGCGCGGGTGTAGCGCTTGGTGTCGTCCACGCCACGGATCTGGCTGGTGTCCATGGTGACGCTGGCGCCCTCCTCGAGATAGAGAATGGTCTGGGGATTTAAAATCCGCTTGCCCACGCCGTCGCCCTCGCCGTAGTGCTTTTCGAGGTAGGTGACCTTGGCGCCCTTGCCCACGTGGAAGGTGTGGATGCCGTCGTGCTCGGAGTCGCAGCCGCCGCAGTTGTGGATGCCGCAGCCGGCCACGATCTTCACCTCGGCGCCCTCGCCGATGAAAAAGTCGTTGTACACGAGATCCTTCACGCCGGTCTTGGTGATGACCACGGGGATGTGCACCGTCTCGCCCTTGGTGCCGGGATCCACGTGGATGTCGATGCCGGGCTTGTCGGTCTTGGAGACGATGTGCACGTGCTCGGAGTCCCGGTGGAAGGCGCGCTGGCCGTCGGAGCGGAGGTTCACCGCGCCCGTCTCGGGCAGGGCGGCCATGTCCGCCACCTGGCGGAGAATTTCGGCCTGGATTTCATTCAGCATGACTTCTTCCCCTCCAGTCTGTAGCAGCCGGCCACGGTGTCGGCCATGATCTGCGGGTAAATTTCCTCCACGGGTCCCCGGGCTTGGATCTGCCCGCCGGAGAGGAGGAGAATCTCGTCGGCCAGGCGGATGATCCGCTCCTGGTGGGAGATGATGAGGATGGTCTTGTCCTTGCGGTCGTGGAGGGCTTGGAAGGTCTCGGTGAGCCGGGCGAAGCTCCAAAGGTCGATGCCGGCCTCGGGCTCGTCGAAGATCATGAGGTCGGAATCCTTGGCCAGCACCGTGGCGATTTCAATGCGCTTGACCTCGCCGCCGGAGAGGGAGGCGTCCACGTCCCGATCCACGTAGTCCCGGGCGCACAGCCCCACCTGGGTGAGGTACTCGCAGACCTCCTTGTGGGGAAGCGTTTTCCCCGCGGCGATGGAGAGAAGATCCGAAACCTTCATGCCCTTGAACCGGGGCGGCTGCTGGAAGCCGTAGGAGATGCCCTTCCGGGCGCGCTCGGCGATGGAGAGGTGGGTGATGTCCTCGCCGTTCCAGAGGATCTTGCCGGCGGAGGGGGTGCTGAGTCCCATGATGACCTTGGCAAGGCTTGTCTTGCCGCCGCCGTTGGGGCCGGTGATGACCACGAACCGGTTGTCGTCAATGGTGAGGGAGACATCCTTTAAAATGTCCATCTGCCCGGCCTCCGCCGGGACAGTGAGGGTGAGATGTTGTAATTCCAGCATGGAAAAACCTCTTTTCAGTGGTTGGGATGGTAAAAAGTACGATTACGCACCGCACTCGTAGGGCGGCCATTGGCCGTCCGCAAAGGCTCCCCTGTGAAGGGGAGCTGGCGCATAGCGCCTGAGGGGTTGTCAGCTGGAGGATTCGGAAGTTCTGATCCCCTCCGGTATGGCTTACGCCATACCACCTCCCCTTGGGCACCAAGGGGAGGCTTTACTCCAGCGCGAAGCCCAAATAGCCCTGGGGCAGCGGGCGGGGCTTGCTGAGCCACTTGGCCATGGCGAAGGGCTTGCCGCCCAAGTCCTCGGGGAGCACCTCGGCGGTGTAGTTCTCCCCGGCGGCGGCCACGCCGGTGGCGGTTTCGTAGAATTTCACGCCGTAGGCCGTCTCCAGGTAGCGGAAGGTGTCCTGGCCATAGGCGATGTGGGGCAGATCCAGGAGTTCCTCCCGGCGGCGGCGGTATTCCTCGGCCGAAATTTCCGTTCCGCCGGGGAAGGGGGTGCGGCTGCGGGTGAAGGCGGGCACATAGCCAAGCTTCGCATAGAAGGCAAATAGGGACGGCTCCGCCGGAGTGAGCACCGCCATGGCATAGCCCAGCCGCTCCAAAAGCGCCTCGGTGAACCTTACCAGGGTGCTGGCCACGCCCTGTCCCCGGCAGTCTTTTCGGGTGGCGATGGCGTAGAGGTAGGCCACCGGCAGCGTGCCGCCGGGAAAGACCAGGGTCTGGGGCAGGGTATGGACGACGCTGATGATTTCTCCCGCGCCGTTCTCGGCCACAGCCGCCCGGCACTGGGGGAAGGCGCGGTAGAAGGCGTCGGTGACTTCCTCGCTGTCGCCGAAGACCTGGCGCCACAGCTCGCCCATGGCCGGAATGTCGGCGGCGTAGGCGGGACGAAGCCGGCAGGAGGTCAGCATGGCGCCGCCTCCTCCTTTTCCGTGGCGATGAATTTCTCCAGGAAGATGGGATGGTAGCTCTCCTTGGCCTTGCGCAGGCCTTCGATGCCCATGTCGTCCTCCCGGTTGAGGTAGCGGATGTCGGGGTGCTGCTCGCGGATATACCGGGCAAACTCCCGGTTCACCAGGGGATAGGCGCCCTGGACGTCGGCAAAGGCCTTTTCAAAGTTCACGTCGAAGGTGTCGGCGCTGATGCGGTTGCCCATGGAAAAGCCCACGGGATAGCCCTCCTCGGCATAGAGGATGATGCCCTCAAATTCCAGCGCTTCGAAGTGCTCGAAGGCCTTGGTGAGCGCCCGGCGGTCGGCGGCGGATTCGTGGTGGCTCTCATACCACCGCTCGGCCAGCTTTTCGCACACGTGGAGGTTGTGGACGGTGATCACCCGGGTATACCAGTCCGGGAAGGCCTCCACAAAGCGGTTGATGTGGTTGCGCTTGGCCTGGAGCTTCTTGCCCTTGAGATCGGCCAGGGCGTCGATCTCATAGAGGTAGTCGTAGGCGTCGCGGTCGGGGGTGAAGGTGAAGCGGCCGGGGTAGAGGGACTCCAGCTGCTCCATGGTTTCGTGGGTGAGGCTGCGGATCACCAGGGGCTTGCCCTCCCGGCGGCTGTCGGCGATGATGCGCTCCAGAACGGGGCGGATGTCGCCGCTGCCGGCGGGGTAGAGGTACTGGTGTACGCCCCGGTAGACGAGGCGCTGGCAGAGATAGCCCTCCACCTCGGCCACCTCTCCATAGTACGACGACCATAGATAGAGGTTGGCGAAGGTGTACTCCGCGCCCCGGTAGCCGGAGGCCTCATAGAGCTTTTGGATCCAGGGGCGGTCTGCCAGGGTGGGTTTTTTACATTGGTTCATGGTGCAAATTCATTCCATTTCGTCGGCAGCAGTCGGCTGCCGGAGATAGTTATCTAATATTATCATACCATAAAAGTCAAGGGGTGGGGAAAGGCTCCACCGCACCCGTAGGGGCGGATGCCCTCATCCGCCCGTCGGCCGTCAGGCCGCTATGGCGGTCGGGTCGATGTGGGCATCGACCCCTACGTGCTGTTCCCCTCAGGCTTGTATTTTCTCCCGTTTGGTGGTAAAATACTCTAAATATGTATACTCACACAGGAGGACACGCCCATGTGCGACAAGTGTAAAAACACCTTTTATATTACCACTCCCATCTACTACCCCTCCGACAAGCTCCACATCGGCCACACCTACTGCACCGTGGCCGCCGACACCATGGCGCGCTATAAGCGCATGCGTGGCTACGACGTGATGTTCCTCACCGGCACCGACGAGCACGGCCAGAAGATTGAGAACAAGGCCAAGGAGGCCGGCGTCACCCCCAAGGAATTTGTGGACAACATTGTCACCGGCCAGGGCGGCGTCCTCGATCTGTGGAAGCTCATGAACATCTCCAACGATCGCTTCATCCGCACCACCGACGACTACCATGTGGCCGCCGTACAGAAGATCTTCAAGAAGATGTACGAAAACGGCGACATCTACAAGGGCAGCTACAAGGGAAAGTACTGCACGCCCTGTGAATCCTTCTGGACGGAGAGCCAGCTCAAGGACGGCAAGTGCCCCGACTGCGGCCGGGAGGTCACCGACGCCGAGGAGGAGGCCTACTTCTTCCGCCTGTCCAAGTACGCCAAGCCCGTGCGCGACCTCCTCACCACCACCGATTTCCTCGAGCCCAAATCCCGCGTCAACGAGATGGTCAACAACTTTATCGACCCGGGTCTCGAAGACCTGTGCGTCTCCCGCACCAGCTTCACCTGGGGCGTGCCGGTGGACTTTGACCCCGGCCACGTGGTTTACGTGTGGGTGGACGCCCTCTTCAACTACACCACCGCCCTGGGCTTTTTGAACGACGCCCACCACGACTATGAAAAGTACTGGCCGGCGGACGTCCACTTCGTGGGCAAGGAGATCGTCCGCTTCCACTCCATCATCTGGCCTGCCATGCTCATGAGCATGGGTATGCCCCTGCCCAAGAAGGTCTACGGCCACGGCTGGCTGCTCTTAGACGGCGGCAAGATGTCCAAGTCCAAGGGCAATGTGGTGGATCCCTACCTCCTGGCTGAGCGCTACGGCGTGGACGCATTGCGCTTCTTCCTCATGCGCACCTTCCCCTTCGGCTCCGACGGAAACTTCTCCAACGAGCTTCTGATCTCCTGCATCAACACCGACCTGGCCAACGACCTGGGCAACCTCGTCTCCCGCACCGTGGCCATGGTGCAGAAGTACTTTGGCGGCACGCTGCCCAAAGAGCAGACCGCCGACGAAGGGCTGGATCAGCCCCTGGTGGAGCTTGCTTCCGGCCTTCGGGAAAAGTACGAAGCGCAGATGGAGGCCTACCAGTTCCAGAATGCCCTCTCCGAGGTCTTCAAGGTCATCTCCCGCGCCAACAAGTATATCGACGAGAACGCCCCCTGGGTGCTGGCCAAGGACGAGGCGAAGAAGCCCCGCCTGGCTCGGGTGCTCTATAATCTTCTGGAGACTGTGCGCATCTGCGGCGCGCTTTTGGAGCCCGTGATGCCGGGCACCACCCAAAAGATCATGGCGCGGCTGGGCAATCCCGCCCACGGCTGGGACACCCTGGCGACCTTCGGCGTTTTGCCCGCCGACGTGACCGTCACCGCCGGGGATGCCCTCTTCCCCCGCATCGACATGGCCAAGGAGCTGGAAGCCCTGGAGGCCATCCACCAGGAAGCCCTCAAGGCCGCCGAAGCCCCCAAGGAGGATCCCCTGCCCGAACCCCTGCCGGAGGTGGACTTTGACACCTTCTGCAAGGTGGAGATGACGGTGGTGAAGGTCTTGAGCTGCGAAAAGGTCAAGAAGTCGGAAAAGCTCCTAAAGTTCCAGCTGGACGACGGCACCGGCACGCCCCGGCAGATTCTCTCGGGCATTGCCAAGTACTATCAGCCCGAGGAGCTGGTGGGGAAGACCCTGGTGGCCGTGACCAACCTGCCCCCGCGGAAGATGATGGGACAGGAGAGCCGGGGCATGCTCCTCTCGGCGGAGCGCGGCGAGAAGCTCCACCTGGTGATGCTCTCCGACGCCGTCCCCGCCGGCGCGAGACTGGTATAAGATAAGGCTGAAAAGCGCCCTCCCGCTGCGGAGGGCGCTTTCGATGTTGTTCTGGCCTACAAAATTGGGTGCGCCCTACGCGAAGGCCGAAGGTTCCTCCAGTAGGGGCGGATTATATATCCGCCCGAACAGGGCTTCGTTCGGCGGTAGCCTTTCCAATACCGCAGCTGCCTCCGGGCGCATATACAATGCGCCCCTACACGAAGGCCGGAGGTTCCTCCTTTGGGGCAAAATCTCTGCCGGTGTGGGATAGTCCTTGACACTGGCCATGGAACACGGTAAAATATACGCTGAGAGTAGTATGGCCAAATGCCGTTTGGGGGAACGGCATTTGCCTTTGCCTTTCAACGGAAATACCCAAATTTAGAAAGAAGGAGGTGGGTTCGCAGCTTATGGAACTAGGTTTGGCAATTGCCCTGATTGTGGGGGCTTTTGTGCTGAGCGGAATTGTATTCTTCGTGGTCGGTATGCTCTACCGCAAGAAGGTGGCTGAGAAGGAAATCGGCGGCGCCGAGGAAGAGGCGCGGCGGATTCTCAACGAGGCCATCAAGAGCGCCGAGAGCAAAAAGCGGGAAATGCTGCTGGAGGCCAAGGAAGAAATCCATAAATCGCGCACCGAGTACGAACGGGAAGTGAAGGAACGGCGGGCAGACCTGCAAAAGCAGGAGCGCCGCCTGCAGCAGAAGGAGGAATCCTTAGACAAGAAGCTCGACGCCCATGAGAAGAAGGAAGAAGAACTGCAGCGTCGGCTGAACAAGGCCGCCGCCACCCAGGAAGAGGTGGAGGAACTCAAGAAGAGCCAGTTGGAAACCCTGGAGCGGATCTCGGGCTTGACCCAGGAGGAGGCCAAGAAGTACCTCCTGGACAACATCGAGACGGAAGTCCGCCACGAGTCCGCCATGAAGATCAAGGAGATCGAAACCCAGCTCAAGGATCAGGCCGATCAGATGGCGCGGGAGATCATCTCCATTGCCATCCAGCGCTGCGCCGCCGACCACGCCGCCGAGACCACGGTGTCCGTGGTGCCGCTGCCCAACGACGAAATGAAGGGTCGGATCATCGGCCGGGAAGGCCGCAATATCCGCACCCTGGAAACCATCACCGGCGTGGATCTCATCATCGACGACACGCCCGAAGCCATCACCGTCTCGAGCTTTGACCCGGTGCGCCGGGAAATCGCTCGAATTGCCCTGGAGAAGCTCATCGCCGACGGCCGCATCCATCCCACCCGCATCGAGGACATGGTGGAGAAAGCCCGCCGGGAGGTGGAGCAGACCATCAAGCAGGAGGGCGAGCGTGCCACCTTCGAGACCGGCATCCACGGCCTCCATCCCGAGCTGGTCAAGCTCCTGGGACGGCAGAAGTACCGCACGTCCTATGGCCAGAACGTCCTCAACCACTCCATCGAGGTGGCGCACATCGCAGGGCTCCTGGCAAGCGAGCTGGGCGTGGACGTGACGCTGGCCAAGCGCGCAGGTCTCCTCCACGACCTGGGCAAGTCCGTCGACCATGAGATGGAGGGCAGCCACGTCCAGCTGGGCGTGGAGCTTGCCAGAAAGTACAAGGAGTCCCCCGCCGTCATCCATGCCATCGAGGCGCACCACGGCGACGTGGAGCCCCAGACCGTCATCGCCTGCCTGGTGCAGGCAGCCGACGCCATTTCCGCCGCCCGCCCCGGCGCCCGGCGGGAGAACGTGGAGAACTACATCCGCCGCCTGGAGAAGCTCGAGGAGATCACGGGCTCTTACCCCGGCGTGGAGAAGGCCTACGCCATCCAGGCAGGCCGCGAGGTTCGCATCATGGTCAAGCCCGAGGAGGTCAGCGAGGACAACATGATCCTCCTGGCGCGGGAGCTGGCCAAGAAGATCGAAAGCGAGCTGGAATACCCCGGCCAGATCAAGGTCAACGTCATCCGCGAGACCAAGGC
>DVGD01000127.1 GCA_018712905.1 Candidatus Avoscillospira stercoripullorum
TGGGTCCCGGCGCACCCGGAATGCCCGGCAACCCCTGCATACCCAGCGTGCTACAGTTCCAGCCGCAGCAGCAGTCCTTAGGCGGCTGCTTGCCCCAGCAACAATATGAATGCTCTGCCATAACCAACACCCCGGCTTTCTCCTCCCAAGCCACACAGGCCACAAGAGGTGGTTACAGCAGTCTATGTGCTGGCTGCCAAAAGTATGAATAGACACGCGCGCATAAAAACAGGGTGGTCATCCCACCCTGTTTTTATTTCACCTTACAATATTGCCGGATGGCCTGCGCCACGCCGCAGTCGGTATTGGCGCCGGTGACGGCGTCCGCCACGGCCATCAGGGAGGGCTGGGCGTTGCCCATGGCCACCCCCAGGCCGGAAAGCTCCACCATGGTGCGGTCGTTGTCGCTGTCGCCCATGGCCATCACCGCCTCCATGGAAATTCCCAGCGCGGCGCAGAGCTTCTCCAGCGCCGCGCCCTTGTGGACGCCCCGGCGGTTGAGCTCCACGTTTTTCAGCGCCCCGCCGTACATCACCGAGGGCGAGAGCTCGAAGCGTCCGGTCTTTTTGAGCGCCGCGGTCATCTCGTCCACCACCGCCGGGTCGAGGTGGTGCAAGATCGCCTTGACCACGTTCCCTTCCTCCCGGCGGAGCACCGCGTCCCAGCCCTGGCTGTCGGGCACAAAGACGTAGCCCTTGGCCGTCTCGTCCAGGGAGATCCGGCCGCGCCGCCGCGCCTCCTGCAAGAATGCCAGGAAGGCGTGGCCGTAGTAGAAGGTATCGGCCGTATAGAAGCAGGCGTCCACGCCAAAGGATTGGCTGAGCTGCCGCACCAGGGCGCAGTCCTCCCTGTTAAGGCCGCCCACCGGCGTCACCGCGCCGCTGTGTAAGTCCACCACCGCCGCGCCGTTGGCGATGACCGCCCAGTCGGCGCTTTGCTCCAGCTGGCTGTTGAAGGTTAAAACCTCGGTGTGGTTGCGGCCGGTACACAGGGCAACCTGCACCCCGGCCTCCTGGGCAAGGCGTACTGCCCGGGCATTTTCCTGGGGGACGCGGCTGTCGGCACCCAAAAGCGTTCCGTCCAAGTCCAAGGCCATCAGGCGGATGTTTGTCATTTCGCTGTTCCTTCCCAGTTTTCCGTCATGGTAATGGCGCCCATTTCCCAGAGGCTTGCCGCTGCACCCTCCACCGTCACGCCCCGCTGTTCCGGGTTGGGGTAATAGCGGGTGGAGAGCACCCCTTCGCCGCCGTTTACAAAGATCTCCAGGGAGGTGGTATCTGCCAGCACGCGCAAGCTGTGTACCTGCTCCACTTCCAGGACGCGCGTATCACGGCCATAGCCGCCCTGCGTCAGGGTCAAAGTCAAGCGTCCTTGCTCCCACGCTACCACGGCGCTATCGCGGATGGCAAGCCTGCCCCGCAGCTCGGTTTCGGCCTCTAGGTCAAAGACCTGGGCGTCCTGGGGCGCCACAGCGCCCCGGCGCAGGGTCTTTAGCTCCGGCACCGGCAGGCGGTACACCTTCTCCCCTGCCCGCTCCAGGACGCAGGGCACGCTCAGGCAGTGCTGCCAGCCCCGCGCCGCCGTGGGGTTTTCATAGGGCGCGTCGGGCATGCCCAGCCAGCCGATCAAGAGCCGCCGCTGACCGTCCAGGAAGGTCTGGGGCGCATAGAAGTCGAAACCGCTGTCCAGCTCCGTAAATTCGCCCAGACGGCACGCGCCCCGGAAGTCCCCGTGGAGGGGGAAGTAGCCGCAGGTGTAGACGTTCTGGTACTTGTCTCCCTGCCGCGCCACCCCCTGGGGCGAGCACTGCAAAAACCACCGCCCGTCCAGGCAGTAGAGATCCGGGCACTCCCACATATAGCCGAATTTCTCCGGCGTGGTGATGCGGTTTTGGAGCTTCCAGCGGTACTTGTCCGCCGATTCATAGACCAGGAGCACGCCCCGATCCTCCCGGGTGCGGGCGCCCAGCACCAGATAATACCGCCCGTCCTGCGCCCAGACCTTGGGGTCGCGGACGTGGCAGGTGAGATCCGACGGGTAGTCACGGTTTTCCAGGAGCAGCGTCTTGCGCTCCACGGTGACGCCGTCGCGGGAGACAGCCAGGGCGGTATTATGGCCGCGCCCGGCGGTGATATAGTCAAAGTCTCCCTCGTGCTTGACGTTTCCCGTGTAGTAGAGGTACATGGCATCGTCCTCCACCAGCGCCGAACCGGAGTAGACGCCGTGGAGATCCCAGGGCTGGTCGGGATAGAGCATGGGCTGGAGACGCTCAAAGTGGAGGAGATCCCGGCTCCTGTAGTGCCCCCAGAGCTTGATTCCGCCCCGGGTATCAAAGGGACTGTATTGATAAAAGATGTGGTACCACTCCCCCCAGCGGCACAGGCCGTTGGGGTCGTTGAGCCAGCCCGCCGGCGGCTCCAGGTGGAAGTGCTGGCGCCAGGGATCCGACGCCACCCGTGCGCCGTCGGCGGCCTCGATGCGGCGCACCAGCGCCTCCAGATCCCGCTTGAGCATATTTGCCATGGAAATTCTCCTTTATCGCTTGATGGTCAGAAGCGTCCCCTGCCCCGCTTCGGTCTTGCCCAGGGTGACCTCCACGCTCGAATAGTCGTCGGAATTGGTCACCAGGACAGGGGTGATGATGGGATAGCCCGCCGCAATGATGGCGGCGCTGTCAAACTCCAGGAGCACATCGCCGGCTTTGACGCGCTGATCCTGGGTTACATGGCCGGTATAGTGCTGGCCGTTTAAGTTGACCGTATCAATGCCCACGTGGATGAGAAGCTCCACGCCGTTATCCAGCGTGAGTCCCACGGCGTGCCCCATGACTGCGGACACGGTACCGTCGCAGGGAGCGACGACCTGATTGCCGGTGGGACGGATGGCCACGCCCTTGCCCAAAGCGCCGGACTGGAAGGCAGGATCGTTGGTCTCATCCAGGGAGACCGCCTCGCCAGTGAGGGGCGCGGGGATCACGATGTCCTCCTTGGCCTCGGAGACGGCGGGTGCCTTGGCAGGCTTCTCTTCCTTCTCTTTCTTTTTCTTCTGCTCCTTCTGTTCGTCGGGGATGCCCAGGATCCAGGATACCACAAAGGCGACGCCCGCTGCGATGACCACCGTGAGAATATACTGCACGGGACGGTGGAGGTGGAGCAGAATGCCGAAGATACCCGTCACACCGGTACCCGTGGCGCCCAGACCCACGATGGAGGCATAGAGCGCGCCGCAGGCGCCGCCGATGGAGCCGGCGATGAAGGGACGCAGATACCGCAGGTTGACGCCGAAGATGGCAGGCTCGGTGATGCCCATAAAGGCCGAGAGGGACGCGGGCAAGGCCATGCTCTTGAGCTTCTTATTCTTGGT
>DVGD01000128.1 GCA_018712905.1 Candidatus Avoscillospira stercoripullorum
GGTTACTGGAGCTTCACCACGCCCACAGCCTTGGCCTTGCTGCCCTCGGTGGTGCACTCCACCACGGTGAGGAGCTTCTTGCCGCCGGTCTCCACCACGGCGCCCGAGGCGGTGAGGGCGGTGTAGCCGGAGATTGCGCCGTCATAGGTCACGGTCTCGGCGGTGTCGCTGAGCTTGTACATCCACGTGCAGCCGTCCTCGGGGGTGCCGGGGTTGAGGAGCACGGTGACCTCGCCGTCACCGGTCTTGGCCACGGTGACGTTGAGCTGCCGCAGCACGGGCTGGTTGCCGTGGTAGTAGATGGCGTCGGCCTTCTCGCCCAGGACGAAGCAGTCGTAGACCACGCGGCCTTCCACCAGGAAGCCGCTCAGCCCGGGAGGATCCACATGGGTCTTGTATTCCTCCAGCTGCCGGGGTGCGGTGGCGGCCAGGGGATGGGTCAGCAGGAAGGCACAGCCCGAGGGCAGGTGGCCGGAGGGCACCTTGACGATCTTGCACCCGTCCACCTCGCCGATGACACCCTTGATGACCATCTCCTGGGAGGAATCGCCATACTTCATAAAGGCGGGATCCTGCTTGAGGTAGTTGGCGAAGCGGTAGGAGCAGAAGGCCACCCGCCCCTTGTCGGGGACGTTCTTGTTGCCCAAATGCTCCATGGCATTGAGGAAGAGCTCATAGGCGTTGCTCTTGGTGACGGTTTCGGTGCCGATGTTGCCCCGGGCAGTGGCCTCGGCGGCCAGCTTGCGGAAGACATAGGTATCGAACTCGGGCACCCACACCTCCTTGAGCTGCCGCGCCAGGGCTTTGCCGGCGTCCATGACCATCTGGGACTGGACGCGGTCGCCCCGGTCGATGATAAAGGTAAAGGCGCGATCCTTGGCCACGGTGAGGGTCTGGATGTTGCGGGTGAGGTCGTTGGGGGTGCCGTAGCGGTGGTCGCCGGAGCGGGCGTAGTCGGTCATGGCCACGGTGGGGATGGAGTAGACGTTGACCGTCCGGACGCCGGTGAAGTTATAGTCGTTGTTGAGCGCCAGCAGCGCCTGGGATTCCCGGGTAAACCGCTCGTCCACCCGCTTGGCATACTTGCTGGCCAGGTTCATGGTTTCACTCATGTACACATCTTCCTTTCTCAAGTGCATGGATTCTCCGCGGCAGAATCAAAAAGGCCGCCCACCGGGGCAGCCGTTTTCAAAAGAAATACCGGCCGCGGGCCCGCAGCCGGTATTTTCCACATACTATTATACCACAGCCTCTACTGCCATTCACTACCAAAAAGAAAAACGCTTAAAAATTTTTCTCCTCCCGGAAAAAGAGCGCCACAGCCAGGAGGCTTCCCAAAATGGCGTAGATCCAAAGGAGAATGGCGGCCACCTGGGTGAGCACGCCCACCAGGGGAATCCAGCCGAGCACCACATTGAGGATGGAGGCGATGGCGCCGGCAAGCACATAGATCACCAGCGCCACGGCAAGGCTTTTCACGTCGCCGGGGCGCACGGTGAAGCTCAAGGGAAAGTAGGTGTTGAGGATGTCCATGGAAGATCCCTCCCGATCTAGATGGCTCCATGGTAGCACAAATTCGCGGCCATGACAACACGTTGACACGCCCTGGGTCATGGTTTACAATGAAGGCGATACCGCCGCGCTCCGGTGGAGGAGCGGATAGAGCTTGGCGCACAGCAGCGCCGTGACCACGATTTTGAGGGCATCCCAGGGCAGGAAAATAATCATGCCGCCCCAGACCGTGTCCCAAATGGTCTGCCCCAGCTTCATGTACACCGTGAGGATCAGGTGCATATAGGGAAGGCCGATGGCGTAGAGGGGGATGAGCCCCAATGCGCAGGCCCAGCAGATGGTGAAGACCTTCGCACCCCGGCGCTCGACGATGTAGCCCACCAAAAAGCTCATGGCCGCCATGCCCAACAGGAAGCCGAAGGTCGGCTGGAGCAGGGCGCTGAGGCCGCCCCCGCTCACAAACACCGGCAAGCCCACCAGTCCCAGCAGGATGTAAGCCGCCTGGGAGAGGAAGCCCCACTTGCTCCCCAGGAGCACGCCGGACATGGCCACAAAGAGCACCTGTAAAGTGAACGAGGAAATGGGCGTGGGGATGCGAATCAGGGCGCCCACGGCGGTGAGGGCGGCAAAGAGCGCCGCTAAGATCATGGATTTCGTCTGAGACATAAGGTACTTCCTTTTTAATTGTAAACTTATTGTTTTTCTCCGGTTGACAATTAGAGTATACTAGAGTGAGACGCAAAAAGCAAGGGGGAATCTCAATGACCCGAGAAGAAGTTTTGGCGCTGTTATCCCAGGGGGACTATGTCTCCGGCCAGAAGATGAGCCAGCAGCTGGGGGTAAGCCGGGCTGCGGTGTGGAAGGCCATTGACCGGCTGCGCGCCGAGGGCTATACCATTGAATCGGCCACCAATCGCGGCTACCGCCTGGCGGGGGTGCCCAACCGCCTTTCTCTGACGGGGGTACAGCGGGCGCTGGGCAAGCATCCCTGGCTGGATCAGGTGGAGGTGCTGGACACGGTGGATTCCACCAACACCTATGCCAAGGCCAAAGCCGCCCAGGGCGCGCCCCACGGCACGGTGATCCTCTCCGACTGCCAGACCGGCGGCCGGGGGCGGCGGGGACGGAGCTTCTCCTCGCCCAAGGGCATGGGGGTCTACTGCTCGGTGGTGCTAAGGTATGACGTGCCGCCGGACAAGCTTCTCCACCTCACCACGGTGATTGCCGAGGCCACCCGCCGAGCCATTGTGGAGGTCACCGGCCTTCCGGCCAAGATCAAGTGGACCAACGACCTGGTGCTCCATCAGCGGAAGCTCTGCGGCATTCTCACGGAGCTCTCCCTGGAGGCCGAGACGGGACGGACAGACTATGTGATTCCCGGCACGGGGGTCAACTGCGGCCAAAGCGAGGCGGATTTCCCGCCGGAGATCCGAGATATGGCCATCTCCCTGGAGCAGGCGCTCTCTGCGCCGGCGGATCGCTGCCGCCTGGCGGCGGAGATGATCCGCCAGTACCACCTGGCGTCGGAGGACATGCTGAAGAACCCTGCGCCGTGGCTGGACGGCTACCGGGCGAACTGTGTCACCCTGGGCAGGGACGTGAAAATCCTCCAGGGCGACACCGTGCGCCAGGCCTTCGCCGAGGACATCGACGACGAAGGCGGCCTGGTGGTGCGCCTCCCCAACGGAAGCCGCGAGACCATCCGCTCCGGCGAAGTCTCCGTCCGCGGCCTCTACGGCTACGTCTAATCCTCCCCACAACGCACCGCGGCACGGGCGGCCATGAAGGCCGCCCCTACAAGAGCACCGGGAGCGGGAATGTAGGGGCGGGCTTTATGCCCGCCCGTGGGGCAGTGGCGATTCCCATGAGGCTTCCTCACGACGCACCGCGCCAGCGGCAAATCCCCCAAATCTTGAACTTTCCAAAAATTATTGCCATTTGTCCTTGTCAAATGGCGCGTTTTGGGATACCATAGAACCATGGCAACAAATCAGGAGGTGTGTGGAATGAACAACCGGACCAAATTGACCATTCTCATCGGCGCTGTGGCCGCTGTCATCAGCGCACTGGTGCTCATCGTGGTATTTTGGGACAAACTTCTGTCCCTCTGCCCCTGCCGCGCCAATGCGCAAGACGACTATGACGACGAGCTTTCCGACTATGCCGATTTGAGCGAGGGCTGAGGCAGCCGCGTTCCGCCTCCCCGGGCGCTCACGCCCGGAGAGGCGATTTTTTACACTATTTGAGGAGGAACCCATGTTTACCCCACTGACCGCCGCCCACCGGGCGGACTATCTCCGCTTCGCGAAGGCCTTTTACTGCTCCGACGCCGTGGAGCACCCCATTCCCCTTTCCCATATGGAGCGCACCTTTGACGCCCTGGCCGCCGGCTCGCCGTATCTCGCCGGGTTCCTGCTCACCCACCAGGGCGCGCCTTCGGGCTATGCCCTCTTGATGAAGACGTGGTCGCAGGAGGCGGGCGGCCTTACGGTATGGGTGGACGAGTTCTATGTGGATCCCGCCTTCCGGGGACACGGCCTGGGCGGCGCATTTTTAAAGGCGCTGCCGGCGCTCTTCCCCGACGCCGCCGCCTTTCGCCTGGAGCTGGAGCCTGACAACACCGGCGCCCGGGCGCTCTACGCCCGCATGGGCTTCCAGCCCCTGGGCTACGCCCAGATGATTTTTCCACAAAAATCGCCCCTTGACGGGGAAGACCCCCTCTGATATAATAGCTCGGATCGTGACGAATCAAGGTATTTCACTGGAAGGGAGATTGCTATGCTGCACCATCAGCCCGAAGAGACCGCCCTGGCGCTTTCCTTTGTGTCGGCGGGGCTTCCCGTTCCCACCGTGGGGAATCTTCTCTCTTTTCTCCCCCGGAATCGTAAATATACTATGTTTCCCGGTTTCGCGGATGTCCACGTACATCTGCGTGAACCGGGTTTTTCTTATAAGGAGACCATGGCCTCCGGCACCCGTGCCGCCGCCCGGGGCGGGTACACCGCCGTGTGCGCCATGCCCAACCTAAACCCCGTGCCGGACTCCCCAGAGCACCTGGCCGTGGAGGAAGCGGCCATCCAACGGGGCGCGGTGATCCACGTCTATCCCTACGGCGCCATCACTGTGGGCGAGCAGGGTGAACAGCTTGCCGACCTCGCGGGCATGGCACGCCGTGTCTGCGCCTTCTCCGACGACGGCCGGGGCGTCCAGTCCCGGGCGATGATGAAGGAGGCCATGGTGCTTGCCAAGTCCCTGGGAAAGCTCATCGCCGCCCACTGCGAGGACAATTCCCTTTTAAACGGCGGCTATATTCACGACGGCGCCTACGCCCGCGCCCATGGCCACAAGGGCATCTCCTCGGAGAGCGAGTGGCGCCCCATTTTAAGGGATCTGGAGCTGGCCGCAGAGACGGGCTGTGCCTACCACGTCTGCCACATCTCCACCAGGGAGAGCGTGGCGCTCATCCGCGAGGCGAAGAAGTCCGGCGTGGACGTCACCTGTGAGACGGGTCCCCACTACCTGGTGCTCGACGACAGCTGCCTCCAGGAAGACGGCCGCTTCAAGATGAACCCGCCTTTGCGGGATAAAACCGACCGGGAAGCCCTGGTGGAAGGGCTTTGGGATGGCACCATCGACATGATCGCCACCGACCACGCCCCCCACAGCGCCGAGGAGAAGTCCCGGGGACTTCAAAAATCAGCCATGGGCGTGGTGGGCATCGAAACGGCCTTCCCGGTGGTCTATACCCACCTGGTGCGTCCGGGCATTCTCTCTTTGGAGCAGGCCGTGAAGCTCCTGGCCGTGAACCCCCGCAAGCGCTTCTCCCTGCCCCTGGGCAACGACTTTTCGGTGTGGGATCTCGAGGATCGCTACGCCATCGACCCCGACACATTCTTGAGCCTGGGACGCGCCACCCCCTTCGCGGGGATGGAGGTCTACGGCCGGTGCCTGGCCACGGTGCTGGACGGCCAAATCGTCTACCAGGCGGAAAGGAGCTAACATGCAGCAGATTTGCCGCGTTCTCGAGAACGCCCCCCTGACGCCTCTGGTATGGAAGATGCGCCTGTCCGCCGACACGTCGGCCATCACCGCCCCGGGGCAGTTTGTGAACATCCACCTGCCGGGGCTCTACCTCCGCCGCCCCATCTCCATCTGCGACTGGGACGAGGAAAGCCTCACCCTCATCTACAAGGTGGTGGGCAAGGGCACCGACGCCATGACGCGCATCAAGCCGCCCCACCGCCTGGATCTTCTGGTGGGGCTCGGCAACGGCTACGACACCACAAAATCCGGCCAGAAGCCCCTGCTCCTGGGCGGCGGCGTGGGTGTCCCGCCCCTCTACGGCCTTTGTAAAGCCCTCCTTGGCGAGGGCAAAGACGTCACGGTGATCCTGGGCTTTAACGCCAGGGAGGAGCTCTTCTACGAGGAGGAGTTTAAAGCCCTGGGCGTCAAGGTCTTCGTCACCACCGTGGACGGCTCCTACGGCGAGAAGGGCTTCGTCACCGACGTGATGAAAAACCTCGACTATACGTATTTTTATACCTGCGGCCCTGGGCCCATGTTCCGCGCCATCGAGAAAACCGCCGTGACCTCCGGGCAATTTAGCTTTGAAGCGCGCATGGGCTGCGGCTTTGGCGCTTGCATGGGCTGCTCCATGGAGACCAAGTCCGGCGCCAAGCGCGTGTGCAAGGATGGGCCGGTCTTTGAACGGGAGGAGATCCTATGGTAAACACCCAAGTGACCCTCTGCGGGATTCCCCTGGAGAACCCCGTGATCCCCGCCAGCGGCACCTTCGGCTTCGGCCAGGAATTCGCCGCTCTCTATGACATCAACTGCCTGGGCTCCTTCTCCTTCAAGGGCACCACGCTCCATCCCCGGTTTGGAAATCCCCTGCCCCGCATCGCCGAGTGCCCCTCGGGCATGCTCAACGCCGTGGGCTTGCAGAACCCCGGCGTAAAGCACGTCAAGGAAGTGGAGCTGCCCGCCCTCGCGAAGATTTTCCACAAGCCGGTGATGGCCAACGTCTCGGGCTTCTCCGTTTCTGAGTACGTCAGCGTGGTGGAGCAGCTCTCGGACGTCGAGCAGATCGGCTGGTTTGAGGTGAACATCTCCTGCCCCAACGTCCACGGCGGCGGCATGAGCTTCGGCACCTGCCCCGACGCGGCGGCGGAGGTCACCCGCGCCGTCCGCGCCGTGACGAAGAAGCCCCTCATCATCAAGCTCTCCCCCAACGTCACCGACATTGCATCCATTGCCAAGGCCTGCGAGGATGCCGGCGCCGACGGCATCAGCCTCATCAATACCCTCCTGGGCATGCGTATGGATCTGCGCGCGGGAAAGCCCCTTTTGGCCAATACCACCGGCGGCTACTCAGGCCCGGCGGTATTTCCGGTGGCGGTGCGGATGGTCTACCAGGTCTATGACGCGGTGAAGATCCCCATTGTGGGCATGGGTGGCGTCAGCTCCGCCGAGGACGTCCTGGAGATGATGCTGGCCGGCGCAACAGCCGTGGAGGTGGGCGCTGCCAACCTGGTGGATCCCTACGCCAGCAAAAACATTGTGGAAGCACTGCCCCGGGTCATGGAGCAGTATGGCATCAAGAGCCTCACCGAGATCATCGGCGCAGGCCACCGATAAGGAGGAACAGACATGGGAAAAGACGTCATCATCGCCTGTGACTTTGCCAGCCGGGAAGCGACCTTCGCCTTTCTCGACCGGTTCACCGGCAAGAAGCCCTTTATCAAGATCGGCATGGAGCTCTACTACGCCGAAGGCCCCCAGATCGTCCGGGATTTGAAAGCCCGGGGGCACAAGATCTTCCTGGACTTGAAGCTCCACGACATCCCCAACACCGTGAAAAAGGCCATGGCCGTGCTCTCGAAGCTGGATGTGGACATGACCAACCTCCACGCCGGCGGCACCCGCGCCATGATGGAGGCCGCCCTGGAGGGTCTCACCCGTCCCGACGGCACCCGGCCGCTGCTCATCGCCGTGACCCAGCTCACCTCCACCAGCCCCGAGGCCATGGCCAAGGATCTGCTCATTGAAAAGCCCATGGAAGAGGTGGTCATGCACTACGCCAAGAATGCCGCTCTCTCGGGGCTGGACGGCGTGGTCTGCTCGCCTCTCGAGGCCGAGGCCGTGCACCATGCCTGCGGCAAGGAATTTTTGACCGTCACCCCCGGCGTCCGCTTCGCCGACGGCGACAAGGGCGACCAGGTGCGGGTGATGACCCCCGCCCAGGCCAAGGCCATCGGCTCGGACTACATCGTGGTGGGACGCCCCATCACCGCCGCCGCCGACCCCGTGGCCGCCTACGAGCGCTGCCTCGCCGAGTTTGTGGGGTAACGTTCGGGCGGGGATAAACCCCGCCCCTACGAAAACACTTCCGTCCATGCCGTAGGGGCGGCCTTTATGGCCGCCCGCTGG
>DVGD01000129.1 GCA_018712905.1 Candidatus Avoscillospira stercoripullorum
CAGTGCCGCCGAAGGGTCGTTCCTGTTCAAGGTCAACGGTGAGAACCGCTGGTATCTGTACTGGGACTACAATGATATCCATCAGTTCGGCGTGATGGAGACCACCAATTTGGACAGCGGCGAGTGGACGAGCCTGGGCATCAACAAGAACATGCCGAGCGATAATGTCCGCCACGGCGGCAGCACGCCTGTGACGCAGAAGGAACTTGAGGCTATTCTTTCTAAGTGGAACCCGAACGGGGAAAAACTGAAAATTTCAGAAGTCTCTGCACTTGCAGAAAGTGAGCTGACTGTAACTGAAAGTAAACAGCTATCCGAATTGAATCTTCCGAAGACGGTTGCTGTGACCTTAAGCAATGGCATGCAAGCAACTGCTGATATCACGTGGGAAAGCAGCGATTATCAGTCCGGCGTCAATGGTAGCTATACCTTGACCGGTAAACTGAGTTTGTCTGAAGCAGAAAAGGCGAAAATTCCATCTGCGAACGGTGGAACAGTAACAGTAAATGACAACAATAAAACTGTCTCTATGACCTGTGTCGTGCGTTTGACGGCGGTCAACAAGGACGCGCTGAACAAGGCGATCGAAGAAGCAAAGAAACTCACCGAGTCCGATTACACCGCTGAGAGCTGGCAGCCCTTCGCGGCCGCGCTGAAGAAGGCGGAAGAGATTTCGAGCAATGCCGGTGCAACGGCAGAACAGGTTACTAACGCGCTGGCAGAACTGAACAATGCGTTCGCTGGTCTGACGCAGATCACGCCGCCGACGCCGGTCATTCCGGTCACGCCGAGCAAACCTGCGCAGCTCCCGTTCAACCCGAACGCTGGCAGCAACATGAGCAAGTTCCCGTTCACCGATGTTCCGTCCGATAGCTGGTACTATTCGAGCGTCAAGGCTGCGTGGGAGAACGGCCTGATCAACGGCACCTCTCCCACCACCTTCCGTCCCGACAACACCCTCACCGTGGCCGAGGCCATCAAGCTGGCTGCGGCGCTCCATCAGCTGGAAAGCGAGGGCAAGGTGACCCTGAGAAACGGCCAGGTCAACTGGTACGATACCTACGTTGCCTATGCCGTCCAGGAAGACATCATCGAGGCCAAGTATCAGCGCTATACGGTATCGCAGATGAACGCCCCGGCTACACGCCGCGAGTTTGTGCACATTCTCCACGGCGCTTTGGACGAGTACGATGCCATCAACTCCATTGGGGAGAACGCCATTCCTGATGTGAAGACCGGCGACACCTACGCCGCGGAAATCTACGACTTCTACCGCGCTGGCATCTTGACTGGCTCCAATGCCCAGGGAACCTTCCACCCCGAAAGCTCCATCAAGCGCAGTGAGGTTGCAGCCATCCTAATTCGGATGTATGACGAATCCATGCGCCTGGAAAAAACCCTGTAGGGGTCGATCTCCGATCGACCCGCGCCGCGAAGCGGCTAAAATTCCAGATGCCCAATCAAAAGGGGGCGCCGCACGTCGCGGCGTCCCCTTTGTGCATTTTAGCTGCTCTGATAGAGAAGCGTACCATTCAGCCGCATCAAGGCCGGTTTGCCGTCTCGAAGGACGGTGAATACGCCGCCGTCCTGATGGCTATATTGGCTCACTAAGTCCGTGAGGAGCACCTTGCCCGACTCATCCAGCAGATCTGTGTGATAATTCCCTTCCTCGTCCTGGTACTGGGCGTAGAACAGATGGGTGGTATAGCGTCCCCAGGAGTCCACAGAGAACCACAGGTCACTGCCATAGCTGTAAGGCTTGTCAAAATCCCGGAATGTCTCGCCGGTCTCGGTATTCAGGAGGAAGATGTCCATATACCAGCTGCCGTCGGAAGCCTGGGTGTTGTTCATGCACAGAAAGGTCTGGGAGGAGATGGTGGCGAAGGAGCCCATGGAGTAGTCGAGCTCCCGCAGGAGACTTCCATCGGGGCGGAAGAGCCTGGCCGTATTGCCGTCTGTGACCAGCACCAGCTCTGCATTTCCGTCGCCCTCATCGTCCAATACTTGGATCCGGTTACCTTCCGCAAGCACCGTACCGTCCCAGGAGACAAATTGCGCATAGGCGTTTTCGGTAAAGAGTACGGTGCCGTAATGAAACGCCGTTTCATCCAGTTCCAGGATCAACCCCTGGTCATAGACGTCGCAGATGCCGTAGGCGCAATCAAAGGTGGTGCCGTCCTCCAGGGAGATGGCGCGGTAGCTGCCGTCCTCCAGCACACACAAGGCATAGCCGTTGGAGATGCCGTAAATATAGTTCATCTCGGGCGCAATTGCCCAGCTGCCGGTGCTGTCCATCAGTCCCACCCGTCCTTGGCTGTCCAGAGCGGAGAGATAGCCGTGTCCCTGCCAGACGTGGCTGAAGAGCTCTGTCTGTAAGGCGATATCTTCCGCGACTATGTCGCCGGAAGCATTGAAGAGCGTCATGCGGTCACTGCCATTTTCCTGGGCGATGACAAGATCGTCGCCCACAGTGGCGGCGTAGGAGTAGGAGCCCAGGAGCGTCCGGTCGCCGCGGCGGTAGAGCTTTTGTCTGCTTCGGAAGAGGCTCGATTTGGCCGTTCCCGTGGCGATGTGGCACCGGGCGGCCACTTCGGCCACAGTGTCGCCGTGCCAGTACCGCCGCAGGAAGATGTACCGATCCCGGTCTGGAAGCCCCATGAGGAAGCTGTCGAGCAGCTTTGTGAGCTCTGCCTGCTGAAGTGTTGCCTCGGAATTTCCGGTGACGCAGTCGGAAAGCTCCTGGGTGAGGGAGAGCACCTGCCCGCCGCCCCGCTTCTGCGTCCGGGCTGCCTGATAGGCAGTGAGGGCGAGATTGCGGGCGATTTTCAGAAGAAATGCCCGCAGATGGTTGGGGCGCTGGGGCGGCATGGCATTCCATGCCCGGATGTAGGTGTCGTTGACACACTCCTCCGCATCCTCATGGCTGCGGAGGATTTGATAGGAGACGGCGTGGCAATCCGCGCCGTATTTTTTCGCAGTCTCCTCCAGCGCCTGCTCATTTCGCGCAAAGTACAGCGCGACAATGCCGCCATCTTCCATGGCGCTCGCCTCCTTTCGTTCACCTCTTTAGACAGGATTTTTCGTGCTTAGGTTTTATGGTTGAAAAAATTGTAGGGGTCGATCTCCGATCGACCCGTGCTGCAATGCCTCCCCTTGGTGCACAAGGGGAGGTGGCACGGCATAGCCGTGACGGAGGGGATCAGAGCTTGCCTTATTCATAAACAAAAACCCCGCAGAGAGGGAAGTGTGCCCTCTCTGCGGGGAAATCTTGCATCAATCTTCCTCTTCGTCCGCTTCCTTGGGGCGGCAGTGGACTTCGATCTCCAGCACCCGGCGGTAGTCGGTGTCTGTGACGGTGACGTCCAGGTTTTCCCAGGTGAAGGTGTCTCCCTCGTTGGGAATCCTGCCCAGCTGTTCCATGACCCAGCCGCTCACTGTAGTGCAGTCGGCCTCACAGTCCACGTC
>DVGD01000130.1 GCA_018712905.1 Candidatus Avoscillospira stercoripullorum
CCGCTTGACAACGCCCGGGCGGTGTGGTAGTATAACTGCAACATCGTGAAATACGTTGACGGAAATTACGCCTTGGTTGGAGCGTTTCAGAGAGCCGGCGGTGGCTGCGAGCCGGTACCGAAGACCTTGTGCATCTGCTTCCCGAGTAGGGCGCCCCAAAAGTTACATGAGTAGGGCGTCACGGTTGCCCCGTTACAGGCTAGGAGCTTGCTGGAGCTTTGAACAAAGTGATCGTCCATCCCCTCAGGATGCGATAATCAGGGTGGTACCGCGATAATTCGTCCCTGAAGCCGATAGGCTTCAGGGCTTTTTTTCAACCTGCCGTCTCCCAGCACCTCACCCCGGTGTACAGTAAATCAAAGGAGGAAGTCCCTATGCAAATGACAGGCGCGAAGATCTTGATGGAATGTCTGCTGGAGCAGGGGGTCGATACAATTTTCGGCTACCCCGGCGGCACCATCCTCAATGTCTACGACGAGCTTTATAACTATGGCGGGAAGGTGCGCCATATTCTCACCGCCCACGAGCAGGGCGCGTCCCATGCCGCTGACGGCTATGCCCGTTCCACCGGCAAGGTGGGCGTATGCTTCGCCACCTCGGGTCCCGGCTGCACCAACCTCACCACCGGCATTGCCACGGCCTATATGGACTCGTCGCCTGTGGTCTTCATCACCTGCAATGTCAGCGAGAACCTCATCGGCAAGGACTCCTTCCAGGAGGTGGACATCACCGGCATCACCATGCCCATCACCAAGTGCAACTACATGGTGCGGGACGTTACCCAGCTGGCCGACATCGTCCGCGAGGCTTTTGCCATCGCCAGGGGCGGCAGACCGGGGCCGGTGCTCATTGATATCGTGAAAAACGTCACTGCCGAGACGGCGGAGTTCACCCCGCTGCCCCGGGAGGAGCACGCCAGCGAAGGCCGCCTGGGCGCGCTCATCAAGCGTGCCTCCCACGATTTAAAGCTCCCCGAGCCCGACATGGGCGACGTGGAAAAGCTGGCCGAGATGATTCGCCAGTCGAAAAAGCCCCTTCTCATCTGCGGCGGCGGCGTGGTGCGCGGCCGCGCCCACCAGGAGTTTTTGAAGCTGGCCGAGAAGATCGACTCTCCCGTGGCCATCACCGTCATGGGCGCCGGCGGCTTCCGGGGGCGCAATCCCCTGACCACCGGCATGATCGGCATGCACGGCTCCCAGGCCTCCAATATGGCCGTGGACGCCTGCGATTTGCTCATCGCCGTGGGCTGCCGGTTCTCTGACCGGGTGGCTCTCGATCCCAAGACCTTTGCCGCCCAGGCCAAGATTGTCCAGATTGACATCGACCGGGCGGAGATCAATAAGAACGTCCAGACCGACCACCACATCATCGGCGACGCCAAGCGCGTCCTGGAGCTCTTGGACGGCATGCTGAGCCAGCAGGATCACAGCGAGTGGAAGAAATACGTCTTCTCCTTCAAGACCGAGACGGAGTACGACGAGGGCGGCTCCACCCTCACCCCCAAGCAGATCTCCGACGTCATCGCCCGCATCTGCCCCCAGGATACCATCGTGGCCACCGACGTGGGACAGCACCAGATGTGGGTTGCCCAGCACTTCCACTATGACTATCCCGGCCAGCTTCTGACCTCCGGCGGCTTCGGCACCATGGGCTTCGGCCTGGGCGCGGCCATCGGCGCCAAGGTGGGCAATCCCGAGAAGACCGTCATCCACGTCACCGGCGACGGCAGCTTCCGCATGAACTGCAACGAACTGGCCACGGAGCAGTATTATAACCTGCCCATCATCACCTTTATCTATAATAACCAGACTTTGGGCATGGTTCGCCAGTGGCAGACGCTCATCTATAACGGCCACTACTCCCAGACGACCCTGGATCGTGGCCCCGACTTTGTAAAGCTGGCCGAGGCCTATGGCCTGGGCGGCAAGCGGGTATGCACGGTGCCGGAGCTGGAGGCCGCAGTGAAGGAAGCGCTTGCCAGCGGCCGCGGCTACGTCATCGACTGTGCCATTGAAATGGATGAGATGGTTCGTCCCATGGTGCCCGGCGGCGGACGGATCACCCATTTCCTGGTGGATTAAGGAGGCAGCTATGGATCAAATGGAAAGACGTTCCCTCTCGGTTTTGGTGGACAACGAGGCCGGTGTCCTCTCCCAGGTCTCCCGGATGTTCTCCCGGAAGGGCTATAATATTGAATCCCTGGCCGTGGGCACCACCGATGACCCTTCGGTCTCCCGTATCACCATCGAGGTCATGGCCGACGAGAAGCACACCAATCTTCTCTGCAACCAGCTTCGCAAGCTCCTGCCGGTTCACTCGGTGAAGCTTTTAAATCCCGACAACTCCATCCGCCGGGAGCTCATTCTCATCAAGGTCAACGCAGCCTCCTCCGAGGCCTGCAACCGTGTCATCCAGGTGGCCAATATCTTCCGGGCGTCGATCATCGACGTCTCACCCACGACGCTGACCCTCGCCATGATCGGCGAGGAGAGCAAGGCCGAGGCCATTGTGGGTCTCGTGAAAGAGTTCGGTATCCTCGAGCTGGTGCGCACCGGCATGGTGGCGCTGGAACGCGGTACAGATACAATCTATGAAGCAACCAAAGAAAAAGGAGAGTTCGATTATGGCAAAAATGTATTATGAGAAGGATTGCGACCTGAGCAAGCTGGACGGCAAGAAGATTGCCATCATCGGTTATGGTTCCCAGGGTCACGCCCATGCGCTCAACCTCAGAGATTCCGGCTGTGACGTCATCGTGGGTCTTCGCAAGGGCGGCAAGTCCTGGCCGGTGGCCGAAGCCGACGGCTTCAACGTCATGACCGTTGCCGAGGCCACCCAGGCCGCCGACATCATCATGATCCTCATCAACGACGAGGCGCAGGCCGATATGTATAAGAAGGATATCGCCCCCTACCTCACTGCCGGCAAGGCCATCGCCTTCGCCCACGGCTTCAACATCCGCTATAAGCAGATCGTGCCCCCCGCCGACGTGGATGTGTTCATGGCCGCACCCAAGGGTCCCGGCCACACCGTCCGCTCCCAGTACGTCGCCGGCAAGGGTGTGCCCTGCCTGATCGCCGTGGAGCAGGACGCCACCGGCAAGGCCTATGACATCGCCCTGGCCTACATCGCCGGCATCGGCGGCGCCCGTGCGGGCATCATGGAGACCACCATGCACGACGAGACCGAGACCGACCTCTTTGGCGAGCAGACCGTCCTGTGCGGCGGCGTGGTGGATCTCATGCGCTGCGGCTTCGAAGTGCTGGTGGAGGCCGGCTACGAGCCCGAGAACGCATACTTCGAGTGCATCCACGAGATGAAGCTCATCGTCGACCTCATCAACAAGGGCGGCGTGGCGGCCATGAACTACTCCATCTCCGACACCGCCGAGTTTGGCGAGTACGTCTCCGGCCCCCGTGTCCTGCCCGCTGAGCAGGTCAAGGCCAACATGCGCGCCGTGCTCCAGGACATCCAAGACGGCACCTTCGCCGGGAAGTGGATCGCCGAGAACAAGAACGGCCGCTGCTTCTTCAACTCCAAGCGCGAAGCCCTGGCCAAGCATCCCATGGAAGTCGTCGGCAAGCGCCTGCGCGAGCAGATGCTCTGGAAGAACGACGCAAACCTGGACAACGCGTCCAACTAAGATCAAACCGCAGCGCCAAAGGCCCCCTTGTGCAAAGGGCCCGCAAGGGAGCGCTGCCTGTGGCAGATGCAGCGACCGCAGCGGTTGGGCAGCCGCTTGCCTTGGCGGGCCTTAACACGGGCCGCCAAGGCTTAGCGGCAACCCGGAGCTGGCGCGCGAAGCGCGACTGGGGGATTGAAAGCTGCCGGTGATTGCCGGCTCTGATCCCCTCCGTCAGGCCTTCGGCCTGCCACCTCCCCTTGGTCACCAAGGGGAGGCTTTGGGAGGCGGTATGCGCCCAACAGCGAATCGGCGGGGGAAAGGGGAGAGGCTTCCTTTCCGTTTTCCCCGGTCGATTGGCCAATTATTTTGAACATTTGGAGGGTCACTATGCGTTCGGAACAGATCAAAACCGGTGTGGGGCGCGCCCCCAACAGAAGCCTTTTATATGCCCTGGGCTTGACCGAGGAGGAGCTTTCCCGCCCCCTGGTCGGCATTGTCAGCTCCTATAACGAAATCGTTCCGGGACATATGAACCTGGATAAAATTGCCGAGGCCGTCAAGGCCGGCGTCCGCGCCGCCGGCGGCACCCCAATCATGTTCCCGGCCATTGCCGTCTGCGACGGCATCGCCATGGGGCACATCGGCATGAAATACTCCCTGGTCACCCGGGATCTCATCGCCGACTCCACCGAGGCCATGGTCATGGCGCACCAGTTCGACGGTCTGGTGATGATCCCCAACTGCGATAAAAACGTGCCCGGCCTTCTCATGGCCGCCGCCCGTTTGGATATCCCCACCATCTTCTGCTCCGGCGGCCCCATGCTGGCCGGAAAGCTCAAAGACGGCCGCCGCACCTGCCTGAGCCACATGTTCGAGGCCGTGGGCGCCTACCACGCCGGTACCTTGGATGAGGACGGCGTCCGGGACTACGAGGAAAATGCCTGCCCGTCCTGCGGCTCCTGCTCGGGCATGTACACCGCCAACTCCATGAACTGCCTCACCGAGGCCATCGGCATGGCGCTTCCCGGCAACGGCACCATTCCCGCGCCCTACTCCGCCCGGCTGCGCCTGGCCAAGAAGGCCGGTATGCAGGTGATGGAGCTCATCAAGAAGGACATCCGTCCCAGCCAGATCATGACTGAGGCTGCCTTCCGCAATGCCGAGACGGTGGATATGGCCTTGGGCTGCTCCACCAATACCATGCTCCACCTGCCCGCCATCGCCCACGAGGCCGGCATCACCATCAGCCTGGACGAATCCAATGCCATCAGCGCCAAGACCCCCAACCTCTGCCACCTGGCACCTGCCGGGGACACCTTTATGGAGGATCTCGACCAGGCAGGCGGCGTCTACGGCGTGATGAAGGAGCTCACCAAGAAAAACCTCCTGGATCTCTCGGTGATGACCTGCACGGGAAAGACCATGGGCGAAAACCTGGAGCATGCGGAAAACCGCGACCCCGCGATCATCCGCCCCGTGGAGAATCCCTACTCCCAGTCCGGCGGCATCGCCGTTTTGAAGGGCAATTTGGCCGTGGACGGCTGCGTGGTCAAGCAGTCTGCCGTTGCCCCGGAGATGATGGTGCACGAAGGCCCCGCCCGGGTCTTTAACTCCGAGGAGGAGGCCATCGCCGCCATCTATGGAAAGGAAATCAAGCCCGGCGACGTGGTGGTCATCCGCTACGAAGGCCCCAAGGGCGGCCCCGGCATGCGCGAGATGCTCAACCCCACTTCGGCCATCTGCGGCATGGGCTTGGGCGAGAGCGTGGCGCTTTTAACCGACGGCCGCTTCTCCGGCGCCACCCGCGGCGCCTCCATCGGCCACATCAGCCCCGAGGCTGCTGCCGGCGGCACCATCGCCCTGGTGGAAGAGGGCGACCGCATCTTCATCGATATTCCGGGCTGCAAGATCGAGCTCAAGGTCTCTGACGAGGAACTTGCAAAGCGGCGTGCCGCCTGGGTTTGCCCGGAGCCGAAGATCAAGTCCGGCTATCTCCTGCGGTATGCCAAGCTGGTCTCCTCCGCCGACAAGGGCGCCATTTTACAGGCTTGATACGAGGTGCAATATGAAGCAAATTAAGATTTTTGACACCACCCTCCGGGACGGCGAGCAGTCCCCGGGGTGCAGCATGAACCTCAAGGAAAAATTGCAGGTGGCCGAGTGCCTGGAAAAGCTCAAGGTGGACGTCATCGAGGCGGGCTTCGCCATCGCCTCTCCCGGCGACTTTGAATCCGTCCAGGCCATCGCCCGCCAGGTGAAGGACTGCACCGTGGCCTCCCTGGCGCGCTCCACCGAGAAGGATATCGACACCGCCTGGGAAGCGGTCAAGGACGCCGCCGACCCGCGAATCCACCTCTTTATCGCCACCAGCCCCCTCCACATGGAGTATAAGCTGAAGATGACCCCGGAGCAGGTGCTCGAGCGCACCGCCGCCATGACGGCGCATGCCAAGAAGTATACCTCCAACGTGGAGTTCTCCGCCGAGGATGCCACCCGTTCTGACCCGGCGTTTTTGGCCAAGGTGGTGCGCACGGCCATTCAAAACGGCGCCACCGTGGTGAACCTCCCCGACACCGTAGGCTACACCACCCCCGCCGAGATGCAGGCGCTCATTGCCTATATTCTCGAGCAGGTGGAGGAAGCCCGGGACATTGAGCTTTCCGTACACTGCCACAATGACTTGGGGTTGGCCGTGGCCAACGCCCTGGCCGGCGTCCAGGGCGGCGCCACGCAGATCGAGTGCACCATCAACGGCTTGGGCGAGCGAGCCGGCAATACCTCTTTGGAAGAGGTGGTCATGGCCATGCGCACCCGCAAGGACGTCTATGATGCCGCCCCTCGGCTGGACACCACCCAGATTTACCGCGCCAGCAAAACGGTCTATGACATCATCGGCCAGCCCGCGCCCCTCAACAAGCCCATCGTGGGCAAGAATGCCTTCCTCCACGAGAGCGGCATCCACCAGCACGGCGTTCTGGCCAACAAGAAGACCTACGAGATCCTCACCCCCGAGTCTGTGGGTATCCGCACCAACAACCTGGTG
>DVGD01000131.1 GCA_018712905.1 Candidatus Avoscillospira stercoripullorum
CCCGTGTCCCTGGTGCGGCTCTACCGGGATGTGCGCTTTAAGGACTGGTTCATGGCGCTTCTCGACCTCAAGGACTACATCGCCGTGAAGGAACGGGCGCTCTCTGACTTTGAAGACTGTGCGGCCTGGACAAAGAAGTCTCTGGTGAACATCGCCAATGCCGGCTACTTCTCCTCCGACCGCACCATCGAGCAGTATAATCACGACATCTGGAAGCTGTGAGGCAGACCATGAGAGAGACAGGTATTTTGCTATCCCTCTCCTCCCTCCCCGGCGGCTACGGCGCGGGAGACATGGGAGCGGAGGCCATGGCCTTTGTGGATTTCTTATCCGAGGCCGGTGTGAAGGTGTGGCAGCTCTTGCCCCTGGGTCCCACCGGCTACGGAAATTCCCCCTACCAGCCCGATTCCTCCCAGGCGGGGGATCCCATGTACATTAGCCTGGCGGGGCTTCTTTCCGAGGGGCTTCTTTCCGAGCTGCCGCCGCCCCTGGCGGCGGGGAGCCGGGTGGACTTCGAGGCCGTGCGCGCCTTCCGCGCGCCGTGGCTCCGCCGCGCCTTTGAAGGCTTCCAGCCCGGCGGGGACTACGAGGCATTTGCCAGGCAGCCCTGGGTGCAGGACTACGCGGTGTTTCGGAGCTTTAAGATGCTTCACAACGGCGCCTGCTGGATCGACTGGCCGCAGGCGTACCGGGACTGGCCGAAGACCCGGGATCCTTCCCTGATAGCACCCTTGGAGGCGGAGATTCGCTTCCAGTGCTTCCTGCAGTACCAGTTTGCCCGCCAGTGGCGGCGCCTGCGGGACTACGCCCACGAAAAGGGCGTAAAGCTCCTGGGGGACATGCCCTTTTACGTGGGGCTTGACTCCGTGGAGGTCTGGGCAGGCCGGGATAACTTCCTCTTAGAGCAAGACGGCAGGCCGTCCTTCGTGGCGGGGGTGCCGCCGGACTACTTCTCTGAGACCGGCCAGCGGTGGGGCAATCCCATCTACAACTGGGAAAAGCTCCAGAAAGACGGCTATCAGTTCTGGATTGACCGCATCGGCTACAGCCAGAAGCTCTTTGATGTTCTGAGGATCGACCATTTCCGCGCCTTTGACACCTTCTGGAAGATCCCATCCTCCTGCCCCACGGCGGTGGAGGGCGCGTGGATCGAGGCGCCGGGGTACGCGGTGCTGGATACCCTCTATGAAACGCTGCCGGGGCTTCAGCTGGTGGCCGAGGACTTGGGCGATCTTCGCCCGGAGGTGCTCACCCTGCGGGATCACTACCACCTGCCGGGGATGAAGGTGCTGGAGTTCACGGTGGATCTTGCAGGCAAGCGGGCGCGGGACACATCGCCCGACAAAACCCGGCAGATCGTCTACACCGGCACCCACGACAACGCCACGGTGGTAGAGTGGTACGAGAGCTTGACCATCCCGCAGCGGCGGAAGCTCCGGCGGTACTTAAAGGAGCGCGGCGCTGTGGGCGGGCAGGTGTACCAGCGCATGGTGCGCCTGGCGCTGAAAAGTAAGGCCGAGCTGGCGGTGATCCCGGCGCAGGACGTGCTGGGACTTGGCAGGGAGGCCAGAATGAACCTCCCGGGCACCGTGGGCGCGCCCAACTGGCAGTGGCGGCTCAAAGATTTTGAAGCGCTGAAAAAGGCCATGAAGCCCCTCGCCCGGGCGATTCGAGAAACAAAAAGGGCATAATAGAAAAACCTCCCCGGGTGGGGAGGCTTTTTTTGCGCCGCTTATGCGGCGCGGGTCGATGAGGGAATTTCCACCGCACCCGTAGGGGCGGATGATATATCCGCCCGGGGCAGTTGCGATTTCGGAGGTGCCTTCCCGGGCGCATATACAATGCGCCCCTACATCCACGCCCGGAAACTGTGCCTGACGGGGCGTTTTTACAGCAAATTGGAATAGCCCAGCAGGTAGGCGTCCACCGCCTGGGCGGCTTCCCGGCCTTCGGCGATGGCCCAGACCACCAGGGAGGGGCCTCTTCGCATGTCGCCTGCCACGAAGACCTTCTCCACGGCGGTGGCGTGCCCCACCGACGCGGCGCAGCCGCTCTTGGTCTGCGCCAGGCCGAAGGCGTCCAGGGTGGCCTTCTCGCAGCCGGAGAAGCCGCTGGCGATGAGCAGCAGGTCGGCGGGGATGAGGGTCTTGCCCTCCTCCAGCACCTCCATCTTCCTGCCCTTCCACTGGGTTCTGGCCGTCACCACGCCCACGAGCTTTCCTTCGCTGTTGCACTCGATGTGATCCACCACGGTCTCATACTGCCGGGGGCTCTCGCCGAATTTGGCCACAGCCTCCTCCTCGGCGTAGTCCCGGAAGGGGATGGGGTTGCCCCAGAGGTTTTCCCTGTCCTCCACCAGTTCCCTCGGCTTTCGAATGAGCTGGGTCACCGACACCGCCCCCTGGCGGATGGCCGTGGCCACGCAGTCGGCGCTGGTGTCGCCGGCGCCCACCACCACCACGCGCTTGCCCGCGGCGGTAAGGCTCTCGTCGCTGGGATGTCCCAGCAGAGCGCGGGTGGCCTCCTTCAAGTAGGGCAGGGCGTAGCTCACGCCGGGCACCGCCCCCGCCTGGGGGAAGATCCGCGGCTCTGTGGCGCCGCAGGCGAGGATCACCGCGTCAAACTCGGAAAGAAGCGTCTTGGCCATGGCCTCGTCCACGTTGGCGCCCACCCGGTTTGGAATCACATCCAGGATTGTGAAAAACTGCCGCTGGGTCAGACGGCCCGCGTCGT
>DVGD01000132.1 GCA_018712905.1 Candidatus Avoscillospira stercoripullorum
AAGATTTTGCCTCATACGAAAGTTATAAAAGGGCGGGAATACTGTATGTATTTCCCCCTTTTATAACTGCACGGATGGGGCAAAAGATTGGGCGAAGGCCGCAGACACAATTGTGCGGTGATGCCATAGAACTTCAATGGGAAATGGTATAGAGGGCGTAGAGATACTGCTTGGCGGCCATGAGTTCCTCAAAGGTGCCGGATTCCACGATCCTGCCGTCCTTCATCACGAGAATGCCGTCATAGCGGCGCAGGAGGGATTCATCCAAGGTGTGGGTGACGACGATGCGGGTCATGCCCGTGAGGCCGAGGATGCTCTCGGAGACATGATTGGCCGTCTCGGCGTCCAGGGAGGCCGTTGCCTCGTCTGCCAGGAGCACCGAGGCATGTCGAAGGAGGCTTCTGGCAATGGAGATGCGCTGCTTCTCCCCGCCGGAGAGGCCGCTGCCGTGCTCACCGCAGCGGTAGTCCTCCCCCCGCTGCTCCAAAAGCGCCGTGAGTCCCGCCTGGGCGATGGCCTTGTCCACCGCCTCCTTGGGGAAGGGGCGGTACATGGTGATATTTTCGCGGATGGTGGCATCAAAGAGGAAGACGTTTTGCTCCACCGCAGCCACCAGGTCATAGAGGCAGCCGCTTTTCAGCGTGCGGAGCTCCCGGCCGTCAATGGAGATGTCCCCGTCGTAGTTCTCGTAGCTCGCCAGCAGCAGCCTGAGAAGCGTGGACTTGCCGCTGCCCGACGCGCCCACAATGGCATAGGACTTCCCTGCCTCGAAGGTGGTGGTGACGTCGTGGAGGACGGGCTGCTCTGGCGCATAGCCAAAGGTGAGGTGGGAGAAGGTGATCCCCTGCTGCACCGTCTCCAGGGTGGCGCCGCCCTCGTCGCGGACGTTGTGCGCCATCTCCGATGCCAGCTTGTCCACCAGCCCCAATGCCGCCCGGCGTGCAGCCAGGAGGGCGGGCAATTCCCGGATGGGCATGATGATATAGCTAGTGAGGTCGAGGAAAATCACCAGGGTGCCCACGGTGACGGGAAGCCCGGCGAACATCATGGCGCCGCCTGCTAAAAAGGTGCCCAGCTGGGCGGTGATGCCCGCCATGTCGCTGACAATGGAGATGAGAGAAGTGAGCTTTCGCTTGCGGCACTTCTCCGCCTCCACGTCAGTGCTGGCCTTGGTAAACTGGCGCCCCATGGCTTCCTCGGCCTGGAAGCTCTTGATGACCGAAAAGCCGCTGAGGCAGTCCTTGAGCACAGCGAGAAACGCCTCGTTCTTTTCCGAGATGGTGCGCTCCAGCCGCTCCAGCCGCTTCCCCGCCAAAAAGGATGCACCCAGGGGCAAAAGGCAAAAGCCGCAGGCCACCAGCAGCAGCAGGGGGCTATACCAGAGCATCATCCCCAGTGCGCCCAGGAAAAGAACTACATTCAGAATAATATTGAAGAGATTGTCGAGATAGTTTGTCTCGATGCTGGCTAAGTCGTTGGAAAAGGCCGAGAGATACCGGGACGTGGGCTCCAGGGAGAAGGAGGCAATGCTCTTTTTCATCAGCTTCTCAAAGGCATATCCCTTGTACTGCTCCATGGCGCGGCGGATAAACCGGGGGCGGGTCAAAAGGGTCAAGGTTTTAAAGAGGCAGATGAGCACCACCACGCCGACGGAGAAAAGGGTCAGCGTCCCCAGCGAATAAGAGCCTGCGCCGGAGATGGTGTCGATGATCTGCTGCAAGACCCAGGCGATGAGAAGATTGACCGCGGAAATGAGAAGCGCCGCCGCCACGGACAGGGCGAAGGGGATCCAGTTTCGGCGGTAGATCTGCGCAAGATATTCCTTCTTTTGGCTTTTAGTTTTCTTCTTCATGACAAATTTCCTCCCAGAGGGTGTGAAGCGCCTCCAAATCGAATTCGCCCACCAGTTTTTCCACCGCCGCCAAGGCGGTGCTGCCCATGCTGTCGTGGCCGGAGGCTCTCTCCTTGCACGCTACAAAGCGAATGTTCTCGGCCAGGTAGGAGGGCGAGGCGTCAAATTCCAGCGCCGTCTCCCTGGCGCGGCGCAGCGCATCCGCTGCCGCCTCCGGCTGCTCCAGGTTTAGGTGGCAGACGGCCTTCACCACCAGGAACGTGGCCTCGCTCTTCTGCAGGAAGTTGGGTACGCCGGGCTTTTTGAGGGCGGGCAGGGACGAGAGCACCCAGTCCAGGATGTCCAGCCCCTGCTGCCACTGCTGCCGCCGCACAAAGAGGTTGAGATAGCCGTTGGTGATGATGATCTGGTTGGCCGTGCAGTCTAAAAGCGCCACCGAGAGATAGGAGATTGACTCCTCGCCCTGCCCCTCCTCCCGGGAGAGGATGTCGCCCAGGAGGGCGGCGTGGATGTCGCAGGGATTATGCGCCTTTAAGAGTGCAATGGACTTTTCGATGTTGCCCAGCTCGTATTGGACGCTGGCAATGTCGCTCAAAATGGACAGGTCGCTGATCTCAGGATCTTGGTTCTGGTCGATGAGGGCGAGGGCTTTTTCAAAAAGAGGCAGGCAGCGGCGGGTCAAGGCCTCGTCGTTTTGCTCGATGCCCCGCAGGTGGTAGAGCGTCGCCGCATGGTAGACGATCTCAAAGTCGTTGGGGTATTTTCGAAGGGCTCGGTCGGCCTCCTCCAGGGTGTCCAGGGTGCGGACGTGCTTGAGATCCTTGAGCAGCGCCACGAGCTTCGCCCGGTCGCGGCTGCGGTACTGGTAGCCCAGAAGGGCGTCCACCGACACCTCAAAGAGATCGGCCATCTCCATGAGCAGGGAGATCTCCGGCGTGGAGCGGCCGGATTCCCATTTATAGACCGCCCCCACCGTTACGCCCAGGGCTTCGGCCAGCTGCTCCTGGGTGAGGTGCTTTTCCCGGCGGTAGTCGCGGATGTGCTGAGAAAGTTTCAGTTCCATGGCTTTTCCTCCTTGTTTGCCATTGTAGCATGTTTGAAGGCGCAAGGGAACGCACAGGACGCACAATTGTAAGGGTAGTTTTTATACCATTCGTATGGGTATCTGGGCATAAAAAGAACCGCCCCCGCAGGGGCGGTGCGGGTTGATGGGAGATCGACTCCAGCGTGTCGAAAAAGTCTTTTCGCCACGCTGTGCGGATTTTAAAACTTTCATAAAAGTTTCAAAATCCTGTTGATTGAACGCGCGGTGGGCTTTTTGCCCCCCGCACACACCCCCCGCTGCTCTGTCGCATCAGTCTTCTGCGGAGTTTTTCTACCGTCTGCGGGTCGATCGGAGATCGACCCCTACGAAAGCTCATTTAGGAGAATTTGCATCAGCCGGCCACGGAGGTCGCTCTGATTCTCCTGGGCAAGCTGCGCCGTGCAATAGGCCGTGGTATAGGCTCCATAATAGGTGAGCTCCCGGTAGACCACGGGATTTTCATCGAGATAATCTTGCGGATTGGAAGAGGTGGAGGGCTCAGAGGCAAGCTCCTGGAGGTACGCCTCGATGGCCACGTCGGGATCCACGCCGCTCTCCTCCACCGCCTGGGCATAGCACAGCTGGAACTGCTCAAGCAGGTAGGGCTGGTCGCCCAGCGCCAGCTCCGCCGCCTCGGCGGGGAATTTTGCCTGGATGTCAGGGGCATAGTCGGTGCCGTCACCGGGCTGCCAGTATTCCACCAGCTCATAGCCCTCTTCCTCACAGGAGAAGGTGATTGCCACGGGGATGTTGCTGCCCTCGGTCTGATGGAGAATCCCGTCCTCCACCGAGAAGCCAAGGTAGAGCGCATTGCCGTAGAGCGTCAGCTGATTGGGCTGGGGCGGGTCGCTGTCAAAGGCCAGCTCCTCCTGGTCAAAGCACTGGAAGGAGGCGGTACGGATGGTGGTACTTTCAGATATGACTTCGTTGTGCTGGAGGATGGCCGCGGTGATGGCAGCCTCCAAGGGGTCGCTCTCCGGTTCGGTCTCTTGGGTCTCCTGGGTTTCTTCAATCTCTTCCGCCACCACGGGTGCCTCCGGCTGTTCCTGCGGCTGCGGCTGCACCGTCTCGGCGTTCTCTGCCGGGGGCAGGGTGATCTCCGGCGTCTTTTCCGCAGCGGGGCTGGTGAGGAAGCACACCGCCACCACCATGGCAGCCAGCACCGCCACGGTGACGATCCAGAAGCCGGGCTTTTTATAGTTTATCACCCGCTTGATCCGCGCCTTCACACCCACCTCGCCAAAGGCCAGGGGACAGGCATGAAGGCCAGGAACCGCTGCGCTCAAACGCAGGAGGGCTTCTGCGTAGCCCTGCCGCTCTTCCCGGGAAAGGCCACGGATCACCGCCTCATCACAGGCAGCTTCGATGTCCCGGCACAGGAAGAAGTAGGCCACCCACATGAGGGGATGGAACCAATAGATGGCCAGCAGCACAAAGCCCAGCACCTTCCACCAGGGATCGCCCCGGCGGATATGCGCCCGTTCATGCGCCAGGACATG
>DVGD01000133.1 GCA_018712905.1 Candidatus Avoscillospira stercoripullorum
ACCGAAGAGCTGGGACACCTGGAGATGATCGGCTCCATCGTCCACCAGCTCACCCGCAAGCTCACCGACAGCCAGATTGAGGAGAGCGGATTTATGCCCTACTTCGTCGACCACACCGCCGGCATCTACCCCACCGCCGCCTCCGGCTCGCCCTGGAACGCCGCAGGCATCGGCGTCAAAGGCGATCCCATCGCCGACCTCACCGAGGATTTGGCCGCCGAGCAGAAGGCGCGGGTCACATACGACAATATTCTCCGCCTGAGTGACGATCCCGATGTCAACGACGTGATTCGCTTCCTCCGCGAGCGGGAAATTGTTCACTTCCAGCGCTTTGGCGAGGCCATCGCCCTGCTGCGCCAGCGCCTCAACGAGAAAAACGTCTACGCCACCAACCCGGCGCTGGATTCCTAACGTCTTCCATTGGCCGCCTCCCCTTGCTGCCCAAGGGGAGGCACATTTTTCAGGCATATCCCAGATCGCGGCGCGTATATTTGAAAGCAGGGACAGCCTAAGGAAAGGATGAGCCATATGGCATACGGATACGAGGAAAAAGCCCTGGAGATGCCCCACAAGCTGACGCTGGACGGCCGGGCGCGCCTGACCCTCACCGGCGTTACAGAGGTGGAGAGCTTTGATGAGAAGATGGTGGTTCTCCACACCACTCTGGGTACCGCCGTCATTCGGGGGCAGAGCCTCCACCTCAAGCTTCTGAGCCTGGACGGCGGACAAGTCCACGTGGACGGCACGGTGGATTCCATCACCTATGAGGACGACCGGCAGGAAAGCGGCGGCTTCCTGGCGCGGCTCTTCGGCTGATGGAGCAGCCGGTTTCCCTCCAGGCAGGTACGTTTCTCCTGTCTGTGCTTTTGGGCTGCGGCCTGGGGTTCGTGGAGATCGTACTGCGCGCCCCCCGCCGCCTGACGCCGCGGCTCTCCTGGCTCATGGATCTGCTGCTTGGCATCGCCATCACCTACGGCGTGCTCTACGCCCTCCTGGTCATCGACGGCGGACGGCTGAAATTCTTTGACGCCGCCGGGATTCTCCTGGGCGCGTGGCTCTTTCTCAAAACCCTGGGGCGGCTTCTCTTCCCGCTTTTTCTATCTCTTTTTCGCGCCGCGGGCATGCTCCTCCGGCTGCTCGCCTCCCCTGTGACAAAAATTTTGATTTTTTTACGACAACTTGCAAAAAAATACTTTTCAACTTGGAGAAAATGGGGTACAATACTATGGAGAATGCGGTCTGCGCCGACCGCTGCTGTATTGTCCAAAGGAGGGAACTCGTATGCGCTTCAAACGCTCGTCACTTCTGACGAAGCTGCTCATTCTGGTTCTGGTGGCATACGCTACCGTTACCCTGGTGACACTGCAGTCCCAGATCACCGAAAAGCAAGCCCTGGCGGAGGAATTGCAGACCAGCATCGACGCCACCAATCAGGAAAATCTGCGCCTGGAGCAGGCCATCAACGCTCTGGGCACCGACGCAGGCGTGGAGGCCGTGGCGCGGCAGAAATTGGGGCTAGTGGCCAAGGGTGAAATCATCTTCTATGATGTGGGAAACTAGCGCAAATCTTTAGGGGGAAATTATACAAAGTATGGAGCTAACAGTTGGAGCCATTTTAGAGGGCAAGGTCAAGTCAATCACCAAATTCGGCGCGTTTATTTCGCTGCCCGACAACCAAACCGGCATGGTACATATCTCGGAGATTACCCATGCCTACGTCAACGACATCCATGACCATTTAACGGAAGGTCAGGACGTCAAGGTCATGGTGATCGGCCTGGACAACGGAAAGATCAATCTCTCCATCCGCCGTATTCAACCGGCTCCGCCCCGGCAGCCGTCAGACCGCGGCCATCAGGCAGACCGATTCCGGGGAGATTCCCGCCCCCGTTCGCAGGACAGCCGTCCGCCCCGTGGCCGCCCCAGCGCCCCGGCCGAGCGTCAGCCCCAGTCTTTTGACGATATGCTCAAGCAGTTTATGGCCGATTCCGACAGTAAAATCTCCGGCCTCAAGCAGTATTCCGACCGGAAAACCAAAAACAGAAGACGCTAATCAAAAAGCAGCCGATCCTCCCCCGGAGTGACGGTTGCTTTTTTTCCATAATTTGATATACTATAGGAAAGTTCGAGCCGTTTCGCGCGGCTCTTGGGAGGCTTGCTTATGAAAAGGCGGCGGTTTGTCCTTCTCTCACTGGCGGCAGTCGTAATTCTGGTGGCAGCGGCAGTGTTCCTGCTGTTCCTGCGCTCCCTTCATGGCGTGGAAACTGCCCAGGCGCAGTGCTACGCGCGGTATCAGGCCATGCTGTCCAATCTCGCCGACTCCCAAGTGGAGCTCACCGAGGGCGGCAACCTGGTGGGTGTCTACTCACTGGAAACGCTGGGTCTCTACGAGCAGGCGGCAGAAAGCGTGGAGCGTCAATTCACCGAATTGGAAAAAATGCCGCCGGAGGAATTTGCAGCCTTGGACACCAAGGCGCGGATGGCTTGGAAGGACGAGACCCACGCCACGCCGCAGCCTGTGGTGCTGGATACCCAGGGACTCACCATGGACGCCGTGGAGCAGGATCTCGCGAAAATAGAGCGCCATCCCTCGGAAGACGCCTATGCCTACCTGGAAAACGGCGCGTTTCACATCCAGCCTGAGGTGCAGGGCAATGTGCTGAAAGACCGCCTGGCCGTCACCGTGTTCACCGGCCTTCTCTCCGGCGCCCAGGTGCCGGTGGATTCGCCGCTTCGTCTAAGCGTGGAGCTCACCGACTACGACTGCTACGTTCCCCCGGTCGTCACCGCGTCGGACGGCAGCTTCGACTACGCCGCCCTCCTCCAGGAGGCCACCCAGGACATGACCATTCCCGTAAACCTGCCGGGGCAGACGCTGTCGCTCCAGGTCGCTCCCCTGGTCTCCACCGACGACACCGGCAAAATCACCTTGGACGAGGAAGGGCTGAAAGCGCAGATTGCTCAGTTTGCCGCCTCCTTTGACAAGGACGAAACGCCTTACCTGCTCACCACCTACGAAGGTACCATCAAACCCCTCACCTTCCTGCCGTGCTCCTACCGCCTTGACCAGGCCGGACTTCTCACGCTTTTGGAGGACAGCCTGACGCGGCTGAGCGCCGACGCGGTGGAAGCTCCCTACACCTGCACACGCAAGGGCGAGCCCTTCTCCATCTCCGGCACCTATGTGGAGGTGGACATCCAGCAGCAGCAGATGACCTACTACAAGGACGGAGAAGTGCTGGTGCACACCGACGTGGTCACCGGCCGCAAGGGCGGCTACGACACCCCCACCGGCTACTACCAGGTGCAGACCCACTCCCCCAACGCCTGGCTGACAGGGCCTGATTACCGCGTGTTCGTCAAATACTGGGTGGGCTTCTACCTGGCCTACGGCATCCACGACGCCTCCTGGCGCACAGAATTTGGCGGCGAAAAGTACATCTACGACGGCTCTCACGGCTGCGTCAACACGCCGGAGGCCGCCATGAAGATCATCTACGACGACATTACCATCGGAACACCCGTGGTTTTGTACTGAGTACAAACTGCAAAAACTCCGCAGATCCATGTGGTCTGCGGAGTTTTTGCATAAAATTCGTTTATTTCGCCTTGACGTGCTTCATGCGCTCGGCATGGTCGAGGATGCGCTTGCGGATGCGCAGGCTCTTGGGTGTGACCTCCAAGAGCTCATCGTCGCTCAAATACTCCAGGCACTGCTCCAGGCTCATGACCCGGGGGCTGGTGAGGCGGAGGGCTTCATCGGAGCCGGCGGCACGCATGTTGGTAAGCTGCTTCTTCTTGCAGATGTTCACGGACATATCCTCGTTGCGGTTGCACTGGCCGACCACCATGCCCGCATAGACCGGCGTACCGGGGCCGATGAACAGCGCGCCGCGATCCTGGGCATTGAAGAGGCCATAGGCGCTGGCGTCGCCGGTTTCAAAGGCCACCAGGGAGCCGGTGGGTCGGCGGTCGATTTCACCCTTGAGGGGCGCGTAGCCGTCAAGCACCGAGGCCATGATGCCCTCGCCCCGGGTGTCGGTGAGGAATTCGTTGCGATAGCCGAAGAGGCCGCGGGCGGGCACCAGGAACTCCAGGCGCATCCGGCTTCCCACCGGCGTCATGGACACCAGGTCACCCTTGCGCTGGCTGAGCTTGTCGATAACAGCGCCCACGCTGCCCTCGGGCACATCGGCCACCAGGCGCTCAATGGGCTCGCACATCTTGCCGTCTACCTCCTTGTTGAGGACGTGGGGCGTGGAAACCTGGAACTCATAGCCCTCGCGGCGCATGGTCTCGATGAGGATGGAGAGGTGCATCTCGCCGCGTCCGGCCACGTTGAAGGCGTCCATGCCCTGCTCGGTGACCCGGAGGGACACGTCCTTGAGGAGCTCTCGCTCCAGGCGGTCGCGGAGGTTCCGGGACGTGACATACTTGCCCTCCCGGCCGGCGAAGGGAGAATCATTGACCGAGAAGGTCATCTCCATGGTGGGCTCGGAAATCTTCACAAAGGGCAGCGGCTCCACGGCGTCGGGCGCGCAGATGGTGCGGCCGATGGTAATGTCGGAAATGCCGGAGAAGGCCACGATTTCGCCGGCGGCAGCCTCGTCGATGGGGCTGCGTCCCAAGCCGGTGAACTCATAGAGCGCCACCACCTTGGCCTTTTCGTGCATGTCGGGATCATGGTAGTCGCAGACCACCACTTCCTGGTTGGGATGGATCACGCCCCGCTCCACACGACCGATGGCGATGCGGCCGACAAACTCATTGTAGTCAATGGAGCTGACCAGCACCTGAAGGGGGCCATTTTCATCGTTCTTGGGCGGGTCGATATACTGGATGATGGTCTCAAAGAGGGGCGTAAGGTCGGTACCCTCCTCATGGGGCGCGTAGGAGGCTATGCCGCGGCGGGCAGAGCAAAAAATCGTAGGAGAATCGAATTGTTCCTGGGTCGCGTCCAAATCGAGAAGGAGCTCCAGAACCTCGTCGATGACCTCGTCCACCCGGGCGTCGGGACGGTCAATCTTATTGACCACCACGATGACCTTGTGTCCCAGCTCCAGTGCCTTCTGGAGGACAAAGCGGGTCTGGGGCATGGGGCCTTCTGCCGCGTCCACCAGCAGCAGCACGCCGTCCACCATCTTCAAAATTCGCTCCACTTCGCCGGAAAAGTCAGCGTGTCCTGGCGTGTCCACGATATTGATTTTGTAGCCCTTATAGTGCACGGCGGTGTTCTTGGCGAGAATCGTGATGCCGCGCTCCCGCTCCAGGTCGCCGGAATCCATGACCCGATCCACCACCGCCTGATTTTCCCGATAGACACCGCCCTGCTTGAGCATCTGGTCAACCAGGGTCGTCTTGCCATGGTCAACGTGGGCGATGATCGCGATATTTCGAATGTTTTCCTGCGCCATAAAATAGGCCCCTTTCAAACAGATAAATCTCTAAACTCTCACAAGCTGTTATTTTAACACAGCAATTCCGATTTTGCAACAAATTCCATGCAAACGCGGGGAAAAAATTGACGCTGCCGCCCGATTACAGGGGCAGCAGCGCAGAAGCGACGGTAAAATAGATGAGAAGGGACAGCGCATCCACAATGGTGGTAATAAAGGGCGAGGCCATCACAGCAGGATCGAGACCGATTTTTTTTGCGAGGATGGGAAGGATACTGCCGATGGCCTTGGCCGCCATCACCACAAAAACCAGGGTGAGGCAAACCGTCAGCGCAACAGGCACTGTAACCGCCGCGTTTCCCAAGAGCAGCCGATCCACCAGCATCAGCTTGACAAAGTTACATGCTGCAAGTCCCACGCCGCACAAAACCGCCACGCGGATCTCCTTCCACACGATCCAGGGAAGATCCGAGAAGGAAATCTCCCCCAGGGAGATGCTGCGGATAATGGCCACGGACGCCTGGGAGCCGGAGTTGCCGCCGGTGCCCATGAGCATGGGGATAAACGCGGTGAGCACAGCATAGGCGGCCAATTCGTTCTCAAAGTGAGTGATAATCAGCCCGGTGAAGGTGGCAGAAAGCATCAAAAGCAGCAGCCAGGGAATGCGGCGCTTGACCAGTTCGAAGACGCCGCTGCGGAAATACGGCTTGTCCGAGGGCAAAATAGCGGCCATCATTTCCATATCCTCGGTGGCTTCGTCTTCCATGACGTCCATGGCATCGTCAAAGGTGATGATGCCCACCATACGCCCCTCCTGATCCACCACGGGGAGGGCGAGGAAATTATACTTGGAGAACATCTGGGCGACCTTTTCCTGATCGTCGTGGGTGTTGACGGAGATGACATTCTCCTCCATGAGCTCAGAAATGGGCGTCTCATCGTCGCCGCAGAGCAGAAGATCCTTCACGGTGACCATGCCGATGAGCCGCCGATCCCGGGTGACATAGCAGGTATAAATGGTCTCCTTGTCCACACCGGTGCGGCGAATGCGCAAAATGGCTTCGCCCACATTCATATCCGGCCGGAGGGAGACATACTCGGTGGTCATCCAGGAGCCTGCGCTGTCCTCGGGATAACGCAGAATTTCATTGATCTCCTTGCGCATATCGGGAGCAGCCTGGGCGAGGATACGCTTGACCACATTGGCCGGCATTTCCTCCACAATGTCCACGGCGTCGTCCACAAACAGCTCATCGAGCACCTCTTTGAGCTCCGTATCGGAAAAACCGCGGATCAGCAGCTCCTGCTGCTCAGGATCCATCTCCACAAATGCCTCCGCCGCCAATTCCTTGGAGAGCAGGCGGAACACCAGCGGAAGGCGCTTCTCGTCAAGCTCATTGAGAAGAGCGGCCAAGTCCGAGGGGTTCATGGTGTCGAGAATATCCCGCAGGGAATGATATTTTTTCTGCTCCAGCAGACGCGAAACGGTTTGCTCAACAAACGAGCTCGTATCAGCCAAATGAGTACCCCCTCTCTCTTCTTTCTATATAATAGTAGTATCCCGAACATGGTTTGTCAATCCATGCGGGAGAAAAACCAGATCGCATCCGTCTTGGGCTTGATTTTTTCTCACTTTGCTGGTATAATTCCACCGTATCCTTCCTGGAGACGTATCGAAGCGGTCATAACGAGCTCGACTCGAAATCGAGTAGCCGGTGAAACGGCACGTGGGTTCGAATCCCACCGTCTCCGCCATTTTTGTGAAAAGCGCCTGGTTGGCCTTGGCCGACCCGGTGCTTTTTCGTTATTTCGACAGGAAATGTAAGGGAGAGAATGCCTTTGTTGCGGAATTTGCTGGGATGCCTGCCTTCTCCCAGGGGAGAACGGAGGGGAGAACGGCAAGCAAATATTATTCGGATTTTTCAAGCCCCAAACTGCTCAGCATCACGTCCGCCGAGTGGAGCTTGGAGCTATAATCCAGGTGCGCGTAGATGTTGGCCGTGGTGGAAAAGTCGCTGTGTCCCAGCCACTCCTGGATCTGCTTCATCGGCACGCCGTTGGCCAGCATCAACGAAGCGCAGCTGTGTCTCAAATCATGGAAGCGGATGTGCCGCAAGCCATTGGCCTCCAGCAGCTTCGGAAAGCTGGTTGAGATATAGTTTGGCTTGAGGATTGCGCCAATTTCGTTGATACAGACATAGCCAAGATAGTCTTTGACATAGCTTCTGCCGCACAGCTTGCGGTTTTCTGCCTGCACCTTTTTTGATGCAGCAGCCGTTCTTTCATAAAGGGAACCAGCGGCAGCGTCCGCATACTCGATTTTGTCTTCGTGCGATCCGCAGCCACAAGCATATTTTTGCCGTCCACATTGCAGCTTGTCACAGTGTGCTGGACTGTGATGGTGTTGCGCTCGAAGTCGATGGCATCCCATTTGAGGCCGATGACCTCGCTGCGACGCAGGCCGTAGAAGGCACCCAGCAAAATCGGGATTTCCAAATTGGTTCCGCGCGCCGCTTGAAAGAGCGCGTTTACCTCGTCTGCATCATAGAAGCTGGCCACATAGCGTTCTTTCTTTGGGCGCTCTACCCGATCTGCCGGGTTGGTCGCGATCAGATCCAGCTTCACAGCGTACTTCAGCGCTTTATGGATGATGGCATGATAATGGATCACCGTACTGCCGCTGACTCTCTTGCGCTGCTCCAAATAAAACTGCTGGATGTCTTTCGCAGCCAGTTCCTCCAGGGTCGTGCCACGTTTGCGAAAATATGGGATAATCACGCTGTTGGAAAGGGTGCTATAGGATGCGTAGGTCGGCACTGCAATAGAATCCCTGGTTATCTCCAGCCACTGTCCCAGAAATTCTGCAAACAGGGTCTTTGGTTCCATGCGTTCAGGCGCTTCCTCTTGGAAATTGCGCCGTGCATCCATCAAAATGGCTTCCGCCCGCTTCTTGTTTCCCTTGATCGTCAGGCCAGTGGCGATCCATTTGCTTTTTCGGTTGCCTTGGTAATCTGTGTAGTTCAGTACTGCGTAGTAATGTCCGCCTTTTTCGCGGAGATGTCCAGCTACCATATGTACCCTCCTTTTTTGTAGCTAACACCGCTTGCCTTATGCCGTGGTTCTATCATACAGAACCGGAGTGAAAAAGGCAAACTTGTCAACAGGCTATCCAGTATATGATGGAACTTGCGCCCCCTGACACAGATAGGACAGCAGGTGGGTCTTGGGGATCCGATAGGATCTTCCGACTTTTAGACAGCGGATTTCCCCTCCTTGAAGGATACGGTAGCCGGTTTTTGTGCTGACATGGAGAACGCGGCACATCTGCTCGACATCCATGACATCTGGATATTCCCGCAGCATCAGCCGGTACGCTTCCCGCTGAGAGAGCATATTGGGTGTTTGCATATTAAACCACCTCTTTGAGATCAGCCGCCGTGCCTACGTTTCTTCAGCACGGCGGCTGTTTCGATTGGTTGCGCCATATATTTCTCATTCCCTGGCTGGGGCGATTTGCAGGCCGCGGTGGATTGCGTCATAGCTCCGGCACGCCGGTGTACCGTGCGTGCCAGAGCTCCCCCTGAGTCTATAGGAGGCCGTGAGGAAGTATCATTGTCCGCAAGCACCATCCTGGCGACCAGGGTTCCAAATCTGGCTACAGCCTGCGTAGATCGCTCAGACGGGCATCCCGTCGTCGTGGCGGCGCAAGGCTGTGTCGCTCCGGTGCTGCGTTTGTACCTGCAAACGGACTATGCAATTTTCAAGGTACAAAAAGGTACTTCTAATAACCGTGACAAAAAAGCTGCATTTGTTCCGCCTATTTAAAAAATTTTTTTAATTTTTTCAAACCGGTCCGAATGCTTTCACTGACGCGGCTTTTGCTGACGCCTTCAATCTGTGCAATTTCTTTGATTGTCAATCCCAGGAAAAACCTTGCGTAGATCCGCTTTGCTTGTTTTTTCGGCAATGACATGACGGCAGCGCGCAATTCTTCACACTGTTGATGATTTTCCAGGATTATCTCTGGATCTGTCGGTCTTTGAAGCATAGCATTTTCTATCCCATCTTTAACATCAAGCGAATACTGCGCCCGATAGCGATATGTTTTCCGCTTTGCAGATGCCTCTGCACGGGTTTCTTCTGTAATGACTGCAAGTACCTCTTCAGGGATGTCGATAAATATGTCTGTTTGGTAGTAATCCGGGTAGAGTTCCCGAAGATTGATTCTCTTCAAAAAATAACCTCCGTTCGTTTTGCTGTTTTTGCAAAACAAGCGGAGGCGGCGAGCGGCATCTGATTAGGGTATTGCT
>DVGD01000134.1 GCA_018712905.1 Candidatus Avoscillospira stercoripullorum
GCCAGCAGGGGCGTAAGCACCTGGTCGGGAAAGCGCCCCTTGCCCCGGAGGTTTCCGATGGTCACCAGGGTGGGCACCCACACTGCCCCGGATTCGGACAGCTGGTGGAGGGTCTCCGGCAGCAGGTACGCCCCGTGCTCAATGGACTCCACCCCTGCCGAAAGGGCGGCGGACACGGCCTCGTGGCCGTTGGCGTGCACCATCACCGAAAGGCCGTGGTCGTGGGCGACGGAAACCAGATCCTTTAGGAGCGCCGCGTCGCAGGGCGTGTCGGTGAGGGCGCCGAAGGTGTGAAAGTCCATGAGCCCCGAGGCCATGAGCTTGATGAAGTCGCCGCCCCGGGCGATGACTTCGTCCACCAGCAGGCGGTAGTCGGCGAGGGTTTCAAAGCTCCTGCCCAGGAACGTGCCGTAGTGGCCGGCGCGGCAGATGTTGAAGACCGGCGTGCGGTAGTCGATGCCGTATTGGGGCGATAAGAGCTTGGCGCGAAGCCCCACGCCCCAGCGGTCGCCGCCGTCCCGAAGGAAGGTGACGCCCCGGCTTTTATAGTCGGCAAGGCGGCTGCGGATAAGGTCATCGTCAGGCCGATCCCGGTGGCGGGCAAAGGCGGCGCGGTAGTCCACGCCGTCCAATATCATATGGATGTGACAATCTCCCCACATGGGACGAGCCTCCTTTTGGGCGATGAAAATACCCGCCAGAGCGCTCTGGCGGGGAAAAGGTTAGAGCACGGGGGCATAGCCGAAGACCAGCGTGCACAAGAGCCACACGGCAGCAAGCGCCGGCAGCATCAGCGTCAAAAATGTGGCGATGGGCGGGGTGGGTTTCTGCTTCAAGGTTTCTCTTCCTTTCTCCACCTGGGGTTACGGCGTTTCCACGGCCTGCACAGGCCGCCAGCTGTAGTGCTGTCCGTCGGCTTCACTTTGGTAATAAAGCTGCGTGTCCTTGGTGCCGCCGGTGTAAGCGGCGTAGGCACGGTTGGTGTCACTGTAGTCCAGCTGGAGGTAGTAGCCCCAGCGGCGGCGCCAGTCCCGACCGCTCAGCTGGCTGGCCAGGGATTGGAGCGTTCCCTGGTTGGTGGTGCTGGTGATGCGGAAGTCCAGCGCGGTGATCTTTTGGCTCTTAATATCCATCTCCACGGTGAGAGAGCCGTCAGGCTGGTTGAAGGCGCAGGAGAGGAATGCGGCATAGGTCTGGGTGCTGGGGAGGTAGTAGTAGAGCACCCGGGCATCCATGCACTGTCCCAGGGCGGTGGCCTCGGAGAGGCCGAAGAGCCGGTGCAGCTCCTGGCGGATGGTGTGCACCCAATCATCCTGCTGACCGAAGCGCGCCTTGACCATCTCCAGCGCCAGGGACGAGGATACGGCGTCCGGCGACGTGGACAGACGCAGGCGGTTCATGAGGGAGGGCGCCTCGCCCTGGAGCTGGAAAACACCCTGCTCCACGCTTAGGCTGCGCTGCTGCCCGAGCACCATCTGCTCCTGGTGCCGCAGCAGCAGTACCGGCGTGGCCAGTATCGCCAGCAGGAGTACCACCAGCGCTACGGTGGCGATCCAGGCTTTCTTGCTCATACGCCACCTCCGATCTCCACGGTCACGGTGGTGCCTTCGCCCTCTTGGCTTTCGAAGGTGAGGGTGCCGCCGTGCACCTGGGCAATGCGGCGGCACAGCGCCAAGCCCAGACCGGCGCCGCCCTCGGCGCGGGAACGGGACTTATCCACCATGTAAAAGGGCTCGGTGAGGCGGGCGATGGCCTCGGGCGGAATGCCGCGGCCGTGGTCGCGCACCTGCACGCGGTAGCCTGTGGAAGCGGCTTGTCCCAGAAGCTCCAGCGTGGAGCCGGGCGGCGAAGCCTTGCGGGCGTTGTCCAGGAGGTTATAAAAGAGGGTATGGAGAAGTGTGGGTTCGACCTGCAAAAGTGCCGGTTCCGCTGTGACCTGGATCGTCAGCCCCTTTTCGGCCAAACTCACGCGGCTGCGCGAAGCCACTGCCTCGAGAAGCTCCTGCATATCCACCGGCTGCATCTGCGGCGCGGCCTTTTCCAGGGCGAAGAGGTCGAGGAGGGCGTGGGACATGGTCTCCAGGCGCTTGCCCTCGGAGAAGATGTAGTCGGCGGCCTTGACCTGCTGCGCCCGGGGCAGCTCCCGGCTGCGCAGGGTGTCGGCGTAGCCGATGACGGAGGTGAGGGGCGTCTTGATTTCGTGGGCGAAGGAGGCGGTGAAATCCCGCTCCCGCTGCGCCGCGTCCTCCAGCTGCCGGATCTGGTGCTCCACGGTGTCGGCCATGCGGTTGAAGTCCTGCGCCAGGGCGCCCAGCTCATCCTGGGTGTGCACCTCCGCCCGGCGGGTGTACTGTCCCTCGGCCATGAGGCGGGTGGTGCTGGAGAGCTTGCGGACGGGCGAGACGAAGAAGAGCGACACCACCACCGTGATGGCCGTGCTCACGGCCAGCGCGCCCAGAATGGCCAGGGCGCTGAGATGGAGGTTGCGATCCCGAGCGGCGAAGATGTTGGTCACGTCTCGGAAGAGGTGGATGACAAAGTTCTCGCCGGCCACCTCAATGCACTGTACGGTTTCCATGGTGTAGCGCTCGCCGTCGCGGAAGATCTGCGCCAGCACCTGGGTGGTGCCGGCGTCGGCGGCGGAGAGACGGGGCGTCTGCCGGGTGGAGGCAGAGAGCACCGTGCCGTCGCCGGTGAGCACCTGATAGGCGTAGCGCTTGAGGTGGACGCCGCCCTGGAGGAAGCGCTCCACGCTCTCCTGGGCGCCGTCCTGAAAGGAATTGGCCATGGTCTGGAGCGCCATGTTGCCCATGGCGGAGGAGAAGAGGGTGCTCTCCTGCATGGCGGCCTCGTACTGCATATTGAGCTCCGAGCGGAAGCTGCCGCTCAGAAGGAGATACGAGCAAATGCTCACCGCCAGCGCCACGATGAGCACGGTGGTGAAAATCAGCTTGACGGTGAGCTTCACTTACGGGTTGACCTCCAATCGATAGCCGACCTTGTAGACGGCGCTGAGCCGATTCTGCCAGCCCAGCTTTTTGCGGATGCGCTGCACATGGAGATCCACGGTGCGGCTGTCGCCGAGGAAGTCGGCCTCCCAGACGCGCTCGTAGATGGTGTCGCGGAAGAGGGCGATGTTGGGGTTGCGCACAAAGAGCAGCAGCAGTTCATATTCCTTCCGGGTGAGGGGTACGGGCTTACCGTCCTTGGTGACCTGCATGGACTTGACATCGATGTCCACATCGCCGATGGCGTAGTGCTCCTCGGTTTTCCCGGCGCGGCGCAGCACCGACTCCACCCGGGCGATGAGCTCCACCACCTCAAAGGGCTTGACTAAGTAGTCGTCGGCGCCGGCGCGGAGTCCCCGCACCCGGTCGGCGGTGGTGCCCAGGGCAGTGAGGAAGATCACGGGGATATGTAGGGGGCGGATCTGCTCGAGAAGATCGTAGCCCGAGAGCCCCGGCAGCATCACGTCCAGCAGCACCAGGTCGAAGAGACTCTTCTCCAAGAGATCTGCCGCGGCAAGGCCGTCGTAGCAGCAGGTGCAGGCATAGCCGCTGGCTGAGAGATTGAGCTCCACCAGGTCGGCAATGGGACGTTCATCTTCCACAATGAGCACTTTAAGCATGGTACCATCCTCCCAACAGGGTTCTACCTACTATAGACGGCATTGGAATGGGAATAGTTTCATGCTGCCGAAAAAAATCCCCACGGACAGCGCACTGCACGCGGGGATCAATCATAGGCTGCGGAAAAAGGAGCAGGAATCAGTCCTGATCCCAGTTGTGCCAGATGTTCTGGACGTCGTCGTCATCCTCGAGCATGTCGATGAGCTTCTCCATGTTCTTGATGTCGTCCTCGCTTTCCAGCTTCTGATAGTTCTGGGGTACC
>DVGD01000016.1 GCA_018712905.1 Candidatus Avoscillospira stercoripullorum
CGTCCCTGGGCAATCAGGGAAAGAATTTCGTCGCAGAAGCAGCCATCCACACCGCCGGTTTGAAAGGTCAGATTTTTTCCGTACATCTCCGGCAGCGGAAGCACCTGCGCGCTATCATATAGCGCAACTACAGTCACAATGGCGTTGGGACGGGCGTTGACCCAGGCCATTTTAAATGTATCTGGCGAACCGGCAACCTCTAGTACCACGTCGGCGCCGCCGTGGGCACTGTGTGCCTGGACGGTCTGTGAAACATCCTGCGGCGTGGCAAGAATGACATTGGGATAGTGCGATTTGACAAATTCCAGCCGCTTTTGATCCACATCGCAGACGATGACATTGCCTGGATGCCAAAGAAGTACGCATTGCAGCGTGCAGATTCCCGTAGGCCCTGCGCCGAGGATCAAAACCGTGTCGTCCGGCTTGATCTTGGAGATTTTGGCTGCCCAATAGCCGGTGGACAGGAGATCGCCCACCAGCAGCGCTTGAAGGTCTGAGACGCCATCAGGGATGCGGTTTAATCCCTGGTCTGCATAGGGAACGCGCACGTATTCTGCCTGTCCGCCGTCGATTCGGCATCCCAAAGCCCAGCCGCCGTTGGGGTCGGTGCAGTTGTTGATCCACCCGTGCTGGCAGAAATAGCATGTGCCGCAGAAGGTTTCCACATTAACGGTCACACGGTCGCCAGGTTTGACGTTTTCAATCGCGGCTCCGACGGCCTCCACAACGCCTACCATCTCGTGCCCCAATGTGATGCCGGGCACTGCCCGCGGCACGGAACCATGCTTGATATGGAGATCGCTGGTGCAGATGCTGCTGAGCGTCACCCGCACGATGGCATCCCGCGCATCCAGGAGCTGGGGCTTCGGCTTTTCCATCAGGGCAAATTCTCCCGGCTCCACATAGGTATAGGCCAGCATACCAATCACCTCCAAGATATGATACTGAAAAGGGGCGAGAAATGCAATGGGTTCTCCCAAAAGATCAATTCCAAATTCTTATAGACCAGTGAGACAAAGCCAATGGAATTATGGCAGGAGAAAGCAGGCAGTGTAGGCGATTTGATCGGATCCATAGTAGTAGCTGAGCCCGTTGGCCTGACAGACCTCCAGCACCAGGATGCCAAAGGCCTCCATGGAGGAGACCATTTTTTCAGGGAAGCGGCATGGCGCGTCTGGATACGTGCAGGAAGCGCACTGGGTACAGCAGCCCGTTCCCAGTGCCAGCACCGAGCCTTCTGAGGCGCGCAGCGCCTCATACATCTGCGTGAAGTGGGCTTTGTGCGCCGCCTCTACCTCCATCATTGCCTCAAAGTCGAAGCTATCCTCCACATCTCCCACTGTCTGCACCAAAATACCTCTGGACATACCGCTGAGCTTTTGCCTGCAATCCTCCAGAGAGCCGCAGCCGGGCGGGCAGCTCCAGCATTTTCCGTATCTTCCACAGGAATTGGTGGCGCACATATCCCGCACTTCCTGCTTGAGTACAATGGTACTCACATCTAATTTTGCCCAGTGGCTGAATCCGGCGGCCTGGGCGCAAGCCGCCAACTGTGCATCGTTCATTCTGCATCCTCCGAAAATGAAAGGGCGTCCACAAAGCGATCTTGAAACGCCGGCAGACTGGCCAATTCCAAAAATTCCGTGGTATCGGCCAGATGCTGGCTGTAGGCGAAATCCCGGCGGCTGACCGCGCAGAGCTTGGCGCCCTCGCCCGCAGCATTGCCGATGGGGATGATCCGATCCTGGAGAACCGGGGGAATCATGCCGATTCGGAAGGCGGATGCTGGATTGAGGTAGTTTCCAAAGGCGCCGGCCAGATAGACTCGCTGAATTTCGTCTACGCTGACGTCCAAATGTTTGGCCAAAAGCTCGATGCCGGCGCGAATGGCGCCTTTTGCCAGCTGCACCTCCCGAACATCTTTTTGCGTCAAAGATACACTGGGGCAGAGTTGGTAGGTACCCCCAGACAGATATCCCGATTCGGAAATGATGCCTGCATCCAACAGTGCGGCGGTCAGATCCAACAGCCCGGAGCCGCAAAGCCCCACGGCTTCACATTCCCCGATGACATGGTAAGAGATTTCACCCTGCTTCAGCGTCACATGATCCACCGCTCCGGCGGCGCCGCGCATACCGCAGGAGATTTTGGCGCCTTCAAATGCTGGGCCTGCGGCAGTGGAACAGGCAACTCTGCGATTGCGATCACCCAATACCATCTCTCCGTTGGTGCCGATGTCGATCAGCAGCGTCAGAGCATCCAGCTGGTCAAATCTGGTGGCCACCATGCAGCCCACGGTATCGCCGCCTACAAACCCTGCAATGTTGGGAAGAATGCGCACGGTGCCGGCGGTGGGAAGGAGCGTTTCGGCGGGAAGCTCCATGGCTTCCTTCGTTCTGGGCATATATGGCGGCGTGACCAACGGCGCAGGATCGATTCCCAGCAGCAAGTGGTGCATGGCAGTGTTTCCCACAATGGCAGCGGCCGTAATGTCCTGCGGGGCAATGGAGATGGTTTTGGCCATGCTCCGCGTCAAGCTAGCCAAGGCGTCGATCACGCACCGGCGCAAAGAATCGCCGCCGCCCTCCAGCGCCACCTGTAAGCGAGATATCACATCCGCTCCAAATTGGCGCTGGGGGTTGAGGCTGCTGGCACTGGCAAGCACAGCGCCGGTCGTGCCAGAGAGAAGATAAGCGGCCAACGTGGTTGTGCCGATGTCGATGGCAAGGGCATATGCATCGCTGCCGTCCGGGACAGGGGGGGCAGTATGGCTGCTGGTGGTCAGAATCTGCGCCTTCTCCGCCTGGGCGGGATAGACGGTTTCATCCTGCTGCACCTGGGTTTGGCAGGCAAGCACCTCCCGGCCGTCGGCCAGGCGAACGGTGCATTTTTTGCATGTGCCGTGGCCACCGCAGGGGGCATCCGGCTTTAATCCTGCCATGATTTGAGCTTGCAGCAGTGTGGTTCCCGCGGGCACTTGCACTTGCTGTCCGCCGGGCTGGAAGGTGATTGTATACTGTGGCATGGCGCATCTCCTCTCCTGCATGGCCATAGATATTAGGGCATCACCGCACAATTGTGTCTGCGGCCTTCGCCCAATCTTTTGCCCCATCCGTGCAGTTATAAAAGGGGGAAATACATACAGTATTCCCGCCCTTTTATAACTTTCGTATGAGGCAAAATCTTTGGC
>DVGD01000135.1 GCA_018712905.1 Candidatus Avoscillospira stercoripullorum
ACAACACGCAAGATTGGAGAACATTTCATGGACAATCACCAGGAGCAGGAGCTACAACTCAATACCGACGCTTCTGCCCCGGAGGAGGAATACTCCCTAGAGGACATCATGCGGGAATTCGGCTCCTGGACCACGCCGCCGGAGCCCAAGGCGGAGCCTGCGCCGGAACCGGAGCCCGAACCGGAACAAAAGCCTGAGCCTGCCCTGCCCGCGGTGGTGCGGGTGGCGGCGGATCCCAAGCCCAAGTCCCGGCGGATCAAGCTCACCGACCTCTCCGGCGACACCATCCGCTTCGGCTTTGTCGCCGCCCCCGAGGAGGAGCCGCCCGCCCCCACCACGCCGGTGGAGATGCCCGAGGAGCCGCCTGCGCCTGAGGAGGAGCAGCGCCGCGCCATCAAGCGCGAGGAAAAGCGCCGCAAAAAGCTCGAGGCGGAAGCAAAGCGCGCCGCCCGCGCCGAAGCAAGGGCGAAAAAGCGCGACGAGCCCGAGGTGGTCTACCCCTCCCCCGAGGACGCCTGCGCCGACTATGCCAAGGCTGGTACGCTGCGCATCCGCCTGGCCGCGGCCATCTGCTTGACCCTTATCTCGGCGGGACTTCTGGTGCTGGGAAGCTTCTCCCTGGGCGGCCTCGACCTTAGGGAACACCTGCGGGGGCTCTCCATCGCCATGCTGGCGCTGCTGCTTTTGCAGAGCCTCCTCTCCGCCGAGGTCTTCCTCCGGGGCGTCTACCAGGCGCTGAAGCTCCGGTTTGATCTCTATTCTCTTCTCACCGTGGGCGTGCTGGCCACGGTGGCCGACGCCTTCTTCGCCATCCCCACGGGCAGAGCGCCCTTTGCCGCGGTGCAGCAGCTGATGCTGCTCTTTGCGCTGTGGAGTATCACGCTGGAAAAGCGGGGCAAGTGGCGGACGCTCAAAACCGTCCTCGCCATGGACGCCCCGGTGGCCGCCGTCAAGGAGGAAAAGGCCTGGCACGGCCTGGACTGCATCTTCCGCCGGGAGGGCAGCCTCCAGGACTTCACCGCCATGCTGGAGACCCCCGACGCCGCTCAGAAGACCATGCGGGTCTATGCGCCCCTGGCCTTCCTGCTCACCACCGGCCTTGCCATCTTCGCCGCCATCCAGGGCGGGAGCAACTTCCTCTGGGCGTGGGCGGCGCTTTTGTCGGCGGCGCTCCCCGCCGGTGGCTTCCTCGCCTGCTGCCGTCCCTTCGCCATGCTCGCCCGGCGCCTAAATCGCGCCGGGGCGGCGCTGTGCGGCTGGCGGGGCGCCAAGATCCTGAGCGGCGAGGTCGGCATCATCATCGAGGACGCCGATCTCTTCCCCAAGGCCAACATCTCCATGAACGGCATGAAGATGTATGCAGACCTCCCCATCCGCCAGGTGGTGGGCTACGCCACCGCCGTCTTGCAGGCGGCGGGCAGCGGCCTCACGCCCCTCTTCGAGGAGGTCATGAAAAATGAAAACGGCCGGCGGTATACCGCCGACTCCTTCCGCCAGTATGAGGGCGGCGGCCTGGGCGCCGAGATCCGCGGCGACGTGGTGCTCCTGGGCTCCCTTCCCTTCATGCGCCTCATGGGCGTCCACGTGCCCGAGGGCACGAGGGTGCAGTCGGCGGTGTATATCTCGGTGAACAAGGAATTGGTGGGCGTCTTTGCCCTCACCTACGCCCCCGCCGCCACCTGCCGGGCGGGACTTCAGAGCGTCCTTCGAAGCCCCGGCCTCACGCCGGTGCTGGCCACCCGGGACTTTATGATTACGCCTGCTTTGGTCAAGCGCCGCTATAAGATCTCCGCCGACCGGCTGGAGTTCCCCGTGGTGGCCGAGCGGGCGCGGCTCTCCGATCCCGCCGCCAGCGCCCATGGACGCCAGGGCGCCCTCATGGCCAGGGGCAGCTTCGTGAGCTTCGCCGCCGCCGTCACCGGCGGACGGCAGCTTCGGCGCACGGTGCACACCGCCGTGGCGCTCTCCCTGCTCGCGGGGCTTCTGGGCACGGCGCTTTTGTGCATTCTCACGTATTTGGATGCAACAGCCTCGGCCTCGGCCATGAATTTGCTCTTTTATCAGATCCTCTGGCAGATCCCCATGCTGATGGTCACCGGCTTCGTGGGCAAGCGCTGAGCGGACGGGTCGATGGGGACATCGACCCCTACAGGGTGCAGCCGAATGTTCCGCTGTGCCAATGGCTCCCCTTGAGGGGAGCTGGCAGCCGCAGGCTGACTGAGAGGTGTGACCGCAGCGGCGTTTTGCGAAAGGCTTGCGGGAATCGCTGCTGCCCTAACACCTCTCCGTCGCGCTTCGCGCGCCACCTCCCCTCAAGGGGAGGCTTGAGGAATGTACCGTTCCAATGGCTCCCCTCCAGGGGAGGCTTCCTGCCGTCCCACGGCCTGTGGGGCGGTTTTCTTTGACAGTGTGAATAAATTTGGAGGCTCGGATTCTCCAATTGCAACAAAAATTTGTGTATTCCGCTGACTTAGGCAGAATGTATTTGCATTCGATTTGGGAATGAAGTATAATTTACTCTGTTAGGCGGTAAAAGTATTTGCCGCAAGCAGGGCCGCTTTCCCCCATCCCTAGGCCCAAGGAAAGGAGAAACATTCGTTATGAGCTACACTGCCAAGGACATTCGCAACATCTGCCTGCTGGGACATGGCGGCGACGGAAAGACCATCCTGGCCGAGGATATGCTGTTTTTGACCAACGGTTCCGACCGCCTGGGCTCCATCGCCGACGGCAACACCGTTTCTGACTTTGATCCCGAGGAAATCAAGCGGAAATACTCCATTTCCACTTCGATCATTCCTGTGAATTTTGAAGGCTGCAAGATTAACCTCCTGGACAACCCCGGCTTCTTCGACTTCGCCGGCGAGATTGTCCAGTCCCTCCGCGTGGCCGACGCCGGTCTCATTGTCCTCTCGGCCAAGGGCGGCATCGCCGTGGGCACCGAGAAGGCCTGGAAGTCCCTCAAGAACGCCAACATGCCCACCATGTTCTACATCTCCAAGATGGACGAGGATCACGCCAACTATTATAAGGTGGTCGACGATATGCGCGCCGCCTTCGGCAACACCGTCGTGCCCCTGATCTTCCCCATGATGAAGGGCGACAAGTGCGTCGGCCTGGTCGATCTTCTGAGCCGCACCGCCCGGGACACCGAGGGCAATTCCACCGCCCTCACCCCCGAAGCCGAAGCGCGCTGCGAGGAATACCTGGCCGAGCTCTCCGAGCAGGTGGCCGAGACCAGCGAGGAGCTCATGGAGAAATTCTTCATGGAGGAGCCCTTCACCGAGGAAGAGCTCATCCAGGGCGTCAAGGACGGCATGCGCCAGCGCTCCATCACCCCCGTCTTCTGCGGCAGCGCCCTGGCCGGTTACGGCAGCAAGCGCGTGATGGAATACATTGTGAAGTTCTGCCCCAACCCCCTGGAGGGTCTGCCCATGGCCACCGCCGAGGGCGGCGAGCTGATGCTCGACCCCAAGGGCAGCCCCGCAGTCTTCGTCTTCAAGACCACCTCCGACCAGTTCGGCAAGAACTCCTACTTCAAGGTCATCTCCGGCGACATCACCGAGGGCATGAGCCTGGTCAATGCCCGCACCGGCGGCGCCGAAAAGCTCTCCAACATCTTCTTCGCCAAGGGCAAGACCCTCACCAAGGCGGCCAAGATCTGCTGCGGCGATCTGGGCGTTGCCACCAAGCTCGGCTCTGTGAAGACCGGCGACACGCTGGGTCTGGCCGGGAAGGTCACCGCCCTCCAGGGCATGACCTACGACGAGCCCTGCTACACCATGGCCATCTACGCCAAGGTCAAGGGGCAGGAGGACAAGATCGCCTCCGGCCTCAACAAGCTCAATGAAGAGGATCTCTCCTTCCGCTTCGGCAACAACGCCGAGACCAAGGAAATGATTATCTCCGGCGTGGGCGATATCCACCTGGGCGTCCTGTGCTCCAAGCTCCTGAGCAAGTTCAAGGTGGAGGCCGAGCTGCGCCCTGCCAAGATCGCCTACCGCGAGACCATCAAGAAGAAGGTCGAAGTCCACGGACGGCACAAGAAGCAGTCCGGCGGCCACGGCCAGTTCGGCGACGTCTACATCCGCTTCGAGCCCCAGACCGAGACCGAGGATCTGGTCTTCGTGGACGAGACCGTGGGCGGCTGCGTGCCCAAGAACTTCATCCCGTCGGTGGAAAAGGGTCTTCGCAACTGCATCGGCAAGGGCGTTTTGGCCGGCTATCCCCTGGTGTTCCTCAAGGCCACGCTGTACTTCGGCTCCTACCACCCCGTGGACTCCTCGGATATGGCCTTCCAGACCGCTGCCGCCGTTGCCTATAAGGACGGCATCCCCACTGCCGCCCCCACCCTCCTCGAGCCCATCGGCGAGCTGAAGGTCTACATCCCCGACGCCAACCTGGGCGACATCATCGGCGATCTCAACAAGCGCCGCGGCCGCGTCATGGGCATGACCCCCACCGGCGACGGCCAGCAGGTGGTGGACGCCGAGGTGCCCATGGGCGAGATGTCCTCCTACGCCATCGACCTTCGCTCCATGACCCAGGGCCGCGGCTCCTACAGCCTCAAGTTCGTCCGGTACGAGGAAGTGCCGCAGATGAACCAGGCCAAGATCATTGAAGAGGCCAAGAAGGCCGAAGAAGGTTAAAAAGGTCAAAGCCCCGCCGGGAAGGCGGGGCTTTTTT
>DVGD01000017.1 GCA_018712905.1 Candidatus Avoscillospira stercoripullorum
TGAAACATGAAGAAATTGCTTGCTCTGCTTCTGGTCTGCGCCATGATCTTTGGCCTGGCTGCCTGCGCTGGTACGCCTGCGACCACCACCGATGACACGACCACCACCACCGACACCACCGACACCACTGATACCACCGATACCACCGACGACACCGCCGATACCACTGACGACACTGCCGACACCACCGACGACACCACTTCCGGCGATCTCATCAAGGTCGGCATCATCAACAACGACCCCAACGAGTCCGGCTACCGCACCGCCAACGACGCCGACCTCAAGCGCGTCTTCTGCGAAGAGAACGGCTACGATGCTTCCTTCTTCTACAGCCTCAAGAACGACGAGCAGATCGCTGCTGCTCAGAAGTTCGTGCAGGACGAGGTTGACTATCTGCTCCTCTCCGCCGCTGGCACCTCCGGTTGGGACTCCGTTCTGATGGACGCCCAGGCCGCCGGCATCCAGGTCATCCTCTTCGACCGCACCATCGAGGCCGATGAGAGCCTGTACGTTTCCTCCGTTGTCTCCGATGTGCCTCTGCAGGGCGAGCGCGCTGTCCAGTGGCTGGCTGACCAGGGTCTCGATGAGTACAACATCATCCACATCCAGGGCGTCATGGGCTCCTCCGCTCAGGTTGGCCGTACCGGTGCCCTCGACGAGATGGTTGCCGCCAACGACAACTGGAACCTGGTGACCCAGCAGACCGCCGAGTGGAACGCTGAGACTGCCCAGCAGATCGTCCAGTCCGTCATCGACTCCGGCAAGGAATTCAACGTCATCTATGCTGAGAACGACGACATGGCTCGCGGCGCTGTGGCTGCCCTCGACAAGGCCAACATCTCCCACGGTGTGGACGGCGACGTAATCATCATGGGCTTCGACTGCAACAAGTGGGCGCTCGAAGAGCTGCTGGCCGGCAACTGGAACTATGACGGCCAGGCCAACCCCTTCCAGGCCGACGCCATCAACGAGATCATTCAGGGTCTCGAGAACGGCGAGCAGCCCGATAAGGTCATCTACCTGGATGAGACGGGCTTCGACGCCGCTACCATCACCCAGGAGGACATCGACACCTACGGCATCTAAGCCGATCGTGTCCATAACGACTGAGTTTTAAAGATGCGGTACGGAATATAGGAATTCAATATATTCCTATTTCCGTACCGCATTTCCTGTTATTCCACATAAGGAAGGAGAGAAACGTATGCAGGAAGGCGCAGTGTTGGAAATGCGCGGCATCTGCAAATATTTTCCCGGCGTCCGTGCTCTTCAGAATGTGGATTTTACCCTCCGCGAGGGTGAAATCCATGCTCTGATGGGAGAAAACGGCGCCGGTAAATCCACGCTCATCAAGGTTTTGACCGGCGTCTACGCCAAGGACAGCGGCGAGATCTTCCTCAAGGGCAGGGAAGGCGCAGTCTCCATCAAGTCTCCCCAGGATGCCCAGAACGTGGGCATCAGCACGGTGTACCAGGAGATTACCCTCTGCCCGAACCTCACCGTGGCCGAGAACATGTTTATCGCCCGCACCAAGGGCGCAGGCGTCAACTGGGGCGCCATCAACCGCCGTGCGGGGGAGATTCTGCGTTCGCTGGACATTCCGGTGAGCCCCACCCAGCAGCTGGGCAGCTGCTCCATCGCCGTGCAGCAGATGGTGGCCATCGCCCGGGCGGTGGACATGGAGTGCAAGGTACTCATTCTCGACGAGCCCACCTCGTCCCTGGACGATCAGGAGGTGCAGAAGCTCTTCAAGCTCATGCTCGACCTCAAGAAGAAGGGCGTGGGCATCATCTTCGTCACCCACTTCCTTGAGCAGGTTTATGAGGTCTGCGACCGGATCACGGTGCTGCGGGACGGCCAGCTGGTGGGCGAGTACATCATTGAGGATCTGCCCCGGGTGCAGCTGGTCTCCAAGATGCTCGGCAAGGATCTGGATGAGATGGCCGACATCAAGAAGGATCACACCGGCGCGGTGGACATGAGCGACTCCGGCATCGTGCTGGAGGCGAAGCAGCTGGCCAGCGTGGAGGGCATCAAGCCCTTTGACTTCCACATCCGCAAGGGAGAGGTCAACGGCTTTACCGGCCTTCTGGGCTCTGGCCGCAGCGAGTGCGTCCGCGCCCTCTTCGGCGCCGACCGCACCACCGGCGGCACCATCAGGATCGGCGGCAAGGAAGTGAAGATCCACAAGCCCCGGGACGCCATGAAGCATGGCGTGGGGTATCTGCCCGAAGACCGCAAGCACGACGGCATCGTGGGCGATCTGTCCGTGCGGGACAATATCATCCTGGCCTTGCAGGTGATGAAGGGCTTCTTCCACCCCATCTCCCGCGCCAAGGCCGAGGAGTTTGCCGACAAGTACATCAAGCTTCTGGAGATCAAGACGGCGTCCTCGGATACGCCCATCAAGTCCCTCTCCGGCGGCAACCAGCAGAAGTGTATTCTGGCGCGGTGGCTCCTCACCAATCCCTCGTACCTCATTCTGGACGAGCCCACCCGCGGCATTGACATCGGCACCAAGATCGAGATTCAGAAGCTGGTCTTGCAGCTGGCCGATGAGGGCAAGAGCGTGACGTTCATCTCCTCGGAGATCGACGAGATGCTGCGCACCTGCTCGCGGCTCATCGTCATGCGCGACCGGAAGATCGTCGGTGAGCTCACCGGCGCGGATCTGACTCAGACCAAGATCATGGCAACCATCGCGGGAGGTGAAAGCGCGTCATGACATCTGAAAGACTCAAGCCCCGGGAGCAGGGCAAGCTCCGCGCGCTGTTCCGGCGGCAAATATTCATTCCCATTGCGGCGCTTTTGGTTCTGATTGTCGTCAATCTCATTGCCGACCCCACGTTCTTTGCCGTGAAGCTGGATCAGAACAGCGCCGGCAACCCGGTACTCACCGGCAACCTCATCACCATTCTCGACAACGCCTCGGAGCTTGCCATTCTGGCCATCGGCATGACGCTGGTGACGGCGGCCTCCGGCGGCCAGGACATCAGCGTGGGCGCCACCATCGCCATCGCCGGCAGCGTGACGCTGCGGGTGCTCTGCGGCACCGAGGCGCGGCCTGAGACCATGCAGGCGCCCATCATCGTGGCATTCCTGGTGTGCTGCGTGGCGTCCATGCTCTTTGGCGCCTTCAACGGCACGCTGGTTGCCTACTTCAAGATCCAGCCCATGGTGGCGACCCTGATTCTCTACACCGCTGGCCGCTCCATCGCCGCGTGGATCAACAACAACGCCCTGCCCATCATCAGCGATCCGGTCTTTGGCTACGCGGGCAACTTCATCCCCGGCATTCCCGTGCCCACGCCCATTTTCATCGCCATCGCCTGCATGATCGTCATTGCCCTGGTGCTGAAATTCACGACCCTGGGGCTCTACACCCAGTCGGTGGGCATCAACCCCAACTCCTCCCGGCTCAACGGCATCAACCCGGCCTTTGTGAAGTTCATCACCTATGTGATCCTGGGTCTGTGCGTGGCGGTGGCCGGCTTTATCAAGGTCAGTCGCTTCTCCACCATCAACTACTCGGTGGTGGCCAAGGACATCGAGATGGACGCCATTCTGGCGGTTGCCCTGGGCGGCAATGCCTTGAGCGGCGGCAAGTTCAACATGGCGGCCTCCATTCTGGGCGCCTACGTGATCCAGTTCCTGACCACGACGCTCTATTCCTTCAATGTGGACTCCAGCGCCCTGCCTGCCTATAAGGCGGTGGTGGTCATCATCCTGGTGGTGCTCAGCGCGCCCACGTTCCAGGAAAAGCTGACCAAACTGAAGCGGAAGCCCAAGTTGGCGGCGGCAGCAAAGGAGGGGAATTAAGATGGCCAGACCCAATTCAACTGTCAAAGGGGAGCGGCTCAAGCCCCGGCGCGCCGGCCTCACCGACACAAACCTGCTGCTGATCATCACCCTGGTGGTCTTCGTGGTGATGTACGTGGCGGCGGTGGTGTTCCTGGGCTCCGGCTTCCGCAAGCCCCAGACCTTCTTCAATATGCTCAATGAAAACGCGGCGCTGATTATTCTCTCCTGCGGCATGAGCTTGGTGATGATTACCGGCGGCATCGATATCTCCGTGGGTACCATGACGGCTCTGGTGTGCATGAGCTGCGCGGTGAACCTGGACTATCAGTCGGGCACTGTGGCCAGCGCCATCGGCCTTGCGCTGATGATCGGCGTGCTCTACGGCCTGGTGCAGGGCTATATCATCGCCTATCTGGAGATCCAGCCCTTTATTGTCACCCTGGCAGGCATGTTCTTTGCCAAGGGCATGACCACCATCGTCAACGCCGACCAGTTCAACGTGACCAACGAGAGCTTCCAGGCATTGAAGCTCACCCGCATCAGCGTGCCGGGCATGGGCTCGGTGAACAAGCTGGGCAACTATGTGCCGGCGTATGTGGAAATCGGCGTGATTGTGGCGCTGATTGTGGTAATTTTGCTGTTCGTGCTGCTTCGCTGGAGCAAGCTTGGCCGGAACTTCTATGCCGTGGGCGGCAACCAGCAGAGCGCCAATATGCTGGGCATCAACGTCAAGCGCACCAAGTTCCTGGCGCACTTCCTGTGCAGCGTGCTGGCGGGCATCGGCGGCTTTGTGTACTTCCTGCACGTGGGCTCCGGCTCTCCGTCCCATGCCAGCGGCTATGAGATGAACGCCATCGCCTCGTCGATCATCGGCGGCACCATGCTCACCGGCGGCGTGGGCAATATCATCGGCACGTTCTTCGGCGTGATGTCTCTGAGCACCATTAAGAATATTGTGTCCTCGCTGGGTCTCGACGAGGCCTGGTGGACGAATATCACTGTGGCGGCCATGATCTGCCTGTTCCTGCTGATCCAGAGCCTGGTGCTGCTGCGGAAGAACAAAAAGTGAGGAGGAACAAACATCGTATTTTCCCAAGCAATCCGCAAATAACCAAGAGAGGAGTATACAATGCAAATGAAACAATGGCTCAAAAGAGCGGCGAGCTTGACCTTAGCCGCTTTGATGGTTGTCGGGGTACTCCCGGCATCGGCGCTGGCGGCGGGAGAGGTGCCTGCGCTGCTTTCTGTGCAGGAGGGGATCAACGTCTCCGTCTCCTACGGCACCGACGTGGACACCGCCAAACTGAGCCTTCCCACCCAGGTCACCGTGGAGGTGGAGGATCTTTCTCCCCTGGCGGCGGTGGAGCCGGTCTCCCTGGACTTTGACGGCGAGGGAAGACCCGGTGAAATGACCTACTACTCCGACAAAATCACCGTCCAGGACGGAAAGCTCCATTTTGCCAACGATACCAACATCAAGGCCACCATGGGCTCGGAGGATCTCACCGACTACGTGGTGGAGGCGGAGCTTCAGTGCGCAGAGGCGACCCCCACCGCGGACTACGGCATCATGTTCCGCACCACGGAAGCAAGCGGCGACGGCCCCGACAGCTACCACGGCCTCTATGTGGGTCTGGGCGTGCTGGACTTCAACGCCAGGCCTGTCAAGTACGGCCTCAAGGTGGGCTATGCCGACGGCTACTGGCATGATATCGCAATGTATGAATACGAGCTCGACGCCAAAGCGGTTAACACCCTGCGGGTGGTGGTATACAAGAATACCTACACCGTCTTCGTGAAAAGACCCGGTGAGGACTTTGTGAAGGTCATCAGTGCCACTCAGGATCTCTATGACCATGGCTGCGTGGGACTTCGCTCCTACAAGCAGGGCTTCGACGCCGACAGCTTCTCCATCCGCGCCGTGACCGAGGCGGATCTCGAAGCCTGCGGCATCGTCCCCTCCGTATCCATGAACGCGAAGGTCGAATCCTGGACGGCGGATCCTACCTATGATCCCAGCGTGCCCGGCAGCTATACCTTTACCGGCACCCTGGCTGAAAGCGACGCCTTCACCAACGAGGATAACCGCACCGTGGAAGCCACGGTCACCGTGAAGGAAATGCCCGGCACCGTCAACAAGGATCACGCCGTGCCCTTCTCCCAGGTGGAGGTCAATGACGACTTCTGGGCGCTGCGGCAGAAGCAGATGGTCTGCGAAGTAATCCCCACCGCCATGGAGAACATCAGCAAGTCCGGCGGCGGCCTCCATAACTTCGAGCTGGCCTCGGAGTATTTGAAAGACAAAGAGGGCAACTATACCACCGAAAATGCCCCCATGCACGAGGGCGCCAAGTATGTGGATTCCGATGTCTGGAAGGTCATCGAGAGCATGGCCTATGCCCTGCAGCTGGACGCCAAGGGCGATTCGGAAATGCTCGCCGGACAGGCATACATCCGCCAGAAGCTCAATGAGTGGATCCCCTGGTTTGTGGGCTCCCAGGAGGCCGACGGCTACCTCTACACCGCTTTCACCCTGGCCTCCAACAACGGCGACTGCCCCGACAGCCAGATGCGCTTCACCGGCCGCAGCGACGATATGCCGGTGCACACCGACGGCAGCTATTATGAAACTGTTGGAACAGCTGCCTACGACGAGAGCGTGGACTATGACGACCACGAGCTCTACTGCATGGGTCACTTCTATGAGGCGGCCGTGGCGCACTACCGTGCCACCGGCGACTTTAGGCTTCTGGACGTGGCCGTGAAGAACGCCGATCTGGTGGCGCGCACCTTCGGCTATGACGACGAAACCCAGGTGCAGGCTGTCCCCGGCCACCAGGAGATCGAGCTGGCGCTCATCAAGCTGGCGGAGGTCTGCCTGGAGATCGGCGGCGACTATGCCGCCAAGGCTGAGAGCTACGTGGAAGTGGCGCGGTTCTTCCTGGATCAGCGCGGCCACGACCATGACGGCTGGAACGACGCCGTGGACAACAAAGACCTTGGTGGCGCGCAGTACTGCCAGGACGATGTGCCCGTGGCCGACCAGCGCGAGGCCTACGGCCACTGCGTCCGCGCCCAGTATATGTACACCGGCATGGCCGACGTGGCGCTGATGCTGGTGGCTCAGGGCGAGGCTAATCCCTACGACATGGCGCTCAACGCCATCTGGGAGGACGTCCGCAGCAAGCAGTACATCAACGGCGGCGTGGGCGTGGCCTACGGCGCGGAGTCCTTCGGCAATGCCTACGAGCTTCCCAACAACGCGGCCTACTGCGAAACCTGCGCCCAGATCTCCAACGCCATGTGGAATCTGCGCATGAATCTCCTCTACAAGGACAGCAAGTATGCCGACGTCATCGAAAATAACCTCTACAACAGCATCATCTCCTGCGTCAACCTGGATGGCGACCAGTTCTTCTATGGCAACCCCATGCAGAGTGACAACGGCGGCCTGCGTTCGGATTGGTTCGGCACCGCCTGCTGCCCGCCCAACCTGATGCGAACCGTCTGCTCCATCGGCGGCTACATCTACACCCAGGATGCTGACGGCGATATCGCCGTGAACCAGTACATCGGCAACTCCGCCGAGATCAACGTGGGCGGCACCCTGGTGAACTTCGACCTGGAGACGGACATGCCCTGGTATGGCAACACCACCTTCACCGTCAGTTTGTCCGGTGAAAAGGAATTCTCCATCCGCTTCCGCGTGCCCGACTGGGCCACCGGCGAGAATACCTTCAAGGTCAACGGAGAAGCCATCTCCGCCACCCCCAACGCCAACGGCTACGTGGAAATCACCCGCACCTGGAAGAGCGGCGACAAGGTGGAAATCTCCTTCCCCGTGGAGGCCACCCGCGTCTACTCCGATGAGAGAATCACCACCAACGAAGGCCTCGTGGCTGTGCGCCGCGGCCCCATCCTCTACGCCGCTGAGCAGGTGGACAACACCGTGGACGTGGCCAAGGGCGTGCTGACCCTGGATGCTACGCTCACCGCCGGCGAGCTCACCCGCCTCACCGGCCGCACCGGCGAGGATCACTACGGCGTGGAGGAGATCATCCCCATCACCACCACCATCACCGAGGTGAATCCCTTCGGCAACAAGACCGGAACCCTGAACCTGATCCCCTACTACGCCTGGGGTAACCGCGGCACCACCGTCATGCGGGTCTATCTCCATGAGGAAATCGAGGAGAAGCCTCTGGAGTACTACGCAACCGCATCTACCAACTATACCTCGCCCTACGACTCCGTGGCAGCCATCAATGACGGCAGCATGGATACCAGCAGCCGCTGGACTGCCTATGATTCTGAAAGCACCAACAACTGGGTGGAATACGCCTTTGAGGGTGAGATCCAGCTCAAGGGCTGCTGGGTCATGTGGTACCACGACGGCGGCGGCGTCCAGGTGCCCACGGCGCTCTCCATCCAGTACTGGGATGGCGAAGCGTGGCAGGAGGTCTCCAACATGACCAACGGCGACCAGTTCCCCCAGAATGCCGAGCAGTACTACGGCTTTGACCCAATCACCACCACCAAGATCCGGCTCTATCCCACCAATGAGAATGAGCGCAAGGGCTGGGCGAATCCCGGCATCGTGGAGTGGCGGCTGGACGGCGAGGCGGTTGCGCCTGCCACCTACACCATCACCGTGAACCAGGGTGCAAACGGCACCATCAGCCCCGCGGAAAATCAGGTTGTGACGGAGGGCAGCAGCGTCACCTTCACCATCACCCCCGACGAGGGCTATGAAATTGCTGACGTGCTGGTGGACAATGTGAGCGAAGGCAAGATGGAAAGCTACACCTTCTCCAATGTGAAAGCCAACCACACCATCACCGCCAGCTTCACCAAGACTTCTGTGGAGCCCGGCAAGGAAACCTACACCGTCACCCTGGATCCCAACGGCGGCAGCGTCAGCGAGAAGACCTTCACTGTGGAGGAAGGCGAAGCTGCCGATCTGCCTACACCCTACCGGTTTGGCTACCGCTTCCTGGGCTGGTTTGACCAAGATGGCGAGCAGATCACTTCCGCCACACCCATCACCAAGGACATGACCCTGACGGCGCGCTGGCAGTACACCGGCGGCGGAACCCACGTGGATCCCGTGGAGCCCAGCAAGCCGACCGAGCCCAGCGAGCCGGAGGGCTATACCGACGTGGCCGTGGGACAGTGGTACTACGAGGCTGTTTCCTACGTCACCGAGGAAGGCCTGATGACCGGCGTGGGCAGCGGCAAGTTCAACCCCGACGGCGCTGTCACCCGTGCCATGGTCTGGGCGGTGCTCGCCCGTATGGCCGGGGAGGACACCGACGGCGGCAGCACCTGGTATGTCAAGGCGCAGGAATGGGCCATGGAAACCGGCGTGTCTGACGGCACCAATCCCATGGGCAGCATCACGAGAGAACAGCTGGCAGCCATGCTCTACCGCTATGAGGGAAGCCCGGCTGTAAGCGGCAACCTCAATGCCTATCCCGATGCCAACACCGTTTCCGACTGGGCAAAAGACGCCATGGTCTGGGCAACGGAAGAAGGCATTATCAACGGCATGAATGGCTACCTGAAGCCCCAGAACGGCGCTACTCGCGCCCAACTGGCCGCCATGCTCATGCGCTTTACTGCCTGATTTTATATGCACCCGTAGGGGCGGCTCTCTGAGCCGCCCGCGGGTCGATCGGAGATCGACCCCTACAAGAAATACGATTTCTGCAAAAATAGCACGCCTCCTGACATGGGAGACGTGCTAATTTTTGCATAAAAACGGGGAAATACAGGGGAATGGGAGAAATTATGCGCATTTGCGCAATCTGCGCTGGTGGATCAGGCCATGGCCGCGCCGGCTTGTGTTCTTGCCCAGGAAGATCGCGCCGAAGTAGGTGACGGTGTTGGCGCCGTTGATGTACTGCATCCCGGCCTGGGGCGCCAGCAGCGAGACGTTGACGCCGTAGGCTTCCAAACTGGCCAGCGCCTGGTCGGGAAAGCGGCAGGGCGCCTGATCCATCTTGGCGCGCCGCCGGCAGCTTTTGGGCATTGCGCTGTTTTTCAACCAATGAACCGGTGCCGTTTCGGCCATAGACCGGTATTTCTGATAAAAAATGCAACTTCCTCTTGCGAAATTTGGAACCGTTGTGCTATACTTGAAAACGTATTCAAGGATCGTTCGTGAGAGTGGCTTCACGGGCGATTCCGGCCTTACGGGGCTGCTTTGGGGCGGCTTCTGCGAGGCGGATTGATACGGCTCGCCTTCTGCTTGTATTGGAGAAGCAGAGCGGGTAAATCAAAATGGGAGGAAATATCATGGAAAAACGAGTTTTAGTCCCCAATACTGATCTGAGCGTTTATCCCATCGGCCTGGGCACGGTGGACGCCGGTCTTCGCTGGGACGGCGCCGACGCCGACTACGAGTGGCTGCTGGCCTGATCTGACCGCACCGGCATAAATATTGGCAGATCCAACATAATCCGCGGCACTGCGTTAACATTTGTTAATGCAGTGCCGCGGATATTTTGTATAATAATACCCGGAAGAAAACGAAGCAAGAATCAAAGGGAGCGATACCATTTGCACATTGCGCAGTTTTACCGGGAAGTCCTGGGCGTGACGGACGAGAGTATCTTGGAGCTGTTGATGGAAAACAGCAAGCTAATCGTGTTTGAAAAGGGGCAGCATCTCATCCACGCGGACGAGGTGGCCACGGAGCTCTACTTTCTCATGGAGGGACTCTTCCGGGGCTTTTTTCTCGACGCCAAGGGGCGGGAGGTGACCGACTGCTTCGGCGTGGCGCCGGGGACGCCGGCGCTGTCGTGCGCGGAGCTGCTCGCCCCCAGCAGTATCACCATCGAGGCCATGGAGCGAACTGCGGTGCTCGCCCTGCCGGCCTATGCCCTCTATCCCTATCTTCACAACAACCTCAACCTCATGCGCATTTACAATCAAATGCTCTGGGTGTCCCTGAAGGGGCACTGGGAGAACAAAATGGCCATGGTGCAGTATAGCGCCATGGAGCGCTATCAGTGGTTCCTGTGATGATGTTGCCCTTGTAGAGCTTCACGATGTTGGCTCGTTCGGGGGCAATCAATGTCACGTAGTCTTTGATTTCATTGAATAC
>DVGD01000136.1 GCA_018712905.1 Candidatus Avoscillospira stercoripullorum
AAACCGGTGTGCCTGGTGGCCAGCGACGTGGCGCACCGGTTTTTTGCCCCCAACTTCGATGGCCAGGGCTGGCGGCGCGGGCAGCTCATCGGCCAAATTCTCCGCCTGGTGCGGCGGGACAAGCGCCGCGCTGTGCGGCTGCTCCTCGACCCGGTGGCCTGCCGCTACCGAAGGGCGGAGCACCGGGATACCTTTTTGTGGAGCCACGGGTTTTACGTGGCGCCGGTGGAGGAGCTAGAGCATATACTGCATCTTTTAGAGAGGACGTGACTTGATGACGGAAATTGAAATCGGCCAGCGGCGCTTGAAAGCGCAGATCACCGGCAAGCTTCGGGACGGCGACTGGGACTACCGGGAGAGTAAGTCCATCACCCTGGAGACGGACTATGAAACGGCGGCGTCGCTCTTTCAGAACGGCGCGGCCTGGGCCATTCTCGTACCCTGCCAGCCGGTGGAAGATCCCGACACCGGCGAGATGGTGACGCCGGAGCCCATTCGCTATGACAACAGTGCCTTCCTGGTGGCCGGGGACATCACCGACCACCGCGACGGCACCATCACCGTGAAGATGGGGCGGCTCACCGCCCTGGAGGAAACCCTGGAATTGATCTATGGAGGTGATGAGACATGATGAGCCTGCAGGCCAGTGCCATGCTGCTTCTATACCGCATGGGGCGAATCCGCGCCGCGGCGGTGCGCCGCGCCGTGGACGACGGCCTTCTCACCGAGGAGGAGTGCCAGACCATTTTGAACTTTGACAAGGAGGATCCGGCATGAAGACGAGAACCCTTTTGGAAAAGCTTCGCTCCACCAAGCTCTGGTGTGCCCTGGCGGGAATCGTTCTGGGCGCCGCGCTGGCGCTGGGGGTGGACGGCGCCGTGCTGGAGAAGGTGCTCGGTGCGGTGACCGCCCTGGTGTCGGCGGTGACGTACATCGTCACCGAGGGCGCGGTGGATGCCGCCGGGGCAAAGAGCCTGGGGGAGGGCTTGGCCACACTCTTATCCCTCTTTGTGGGGAAGGAGTCCGAGGATGCTGGAGATTGAGCCCATCCCCTGCCGGGAGGATAACCACGGCTCGCGGCGCACGGAGCCCGTTTCCTACCTGGTGGTGCACTACACCGCCGGCAACGGCGACACCGCCCGGGACAACGGCCGCTACTTTGCCCGCTGCGCCGTAGGCGCCTCGGCGCACTACTTCGTGGACAAAACCCGGGTGGTGGCCTCGGTGGCCGAGGAGAACGTGGCCTGGCACTGCGGCGCAGCCAGCTACCGCCACCCCCACTGCCGCAATGGAAACTCCATCGGCGTGGAGCTGTGCTCCGTCCTCCGGGACGGGCAATATGCCTTCGAGGACGAGACGGTGGAAAACGCCCTGGCGCTTTTGGCGGAGCTCATGCGCCGGTATGAAATTCCCGTGGAGCGGGTGCTGCGGCACTACGACGTCACGGGGAAGGTCTGCCCCGCGCCCTTTGTGGAAGACGCGGGAGCATGGCAGCAATTTTTAGATCGATTGGAGGAGAAAACCATGACAGAGGAAGCCTTTGCCGCGCAGATGGCGCAGTATTTGAAAGCCCTTGCCCAGGAGCCTCCGGCTGAGTGGTCCGAGGAAGCCCGCGCCTGGGCGGAGGGCGCGGGCATTTTGCAGGGCGACGGAACGGGCATGCGCTACCGCTCGCCCCTGACCCGGGAGGAGCTTGTCCAGGTGCTCTACCGCCTGGAGAAAGGAGAAAGCCATGGCACAGCTGAGTAAAGCCGATCAAACCTATCTCACCAAGGAGCAGCAGCAGGAAATCCTGGCGCTGAAGACGGCCTGGGAGCAGGCCAACGCCGCCGGAGACGAGCAGGCCAAAAAGGCGGCCAATCAGAAGGCCGAGGCCATTCGCGCCAGTGCCGGCTACCAGGGCGGCACCAGCGGCAACGGCTATACCAAGGTCAACACCACCGTGGGCGGCGCGTCGGCCGACGAGGTGAAGAAGTGGGTGGACGACTACGAGTACGCCAACTACGACGCGAAAACCGGCTGGGTCAACGGCTTTTCCAGCGAGATGAACCTTCGCAGCATGGCCAACTACATCCGCCAGCAGATGCAGGCCAATTCCAAGGCCTGGAGCGGTGCCGATGAGGCTACCCGGGACTATCTCCACAACCAGAACCTCCAGCTGGCCGAGATTTTGCGGGACGCCACCGGCGGCGCCACCAGCACCTACAACGAAGCCCTGGGACGCTGGGAGACCGACAACGCCAACCTGGGCTACGGCTACAACACGGGGCAGTACCTGGATGAAGCATGGAACCGCAACACCTACGGCATGACCGACGAACAGATGGAGGCATACCGCCGGGACGAAAACCGCTACCGGAACTTTGTGGATCAGAGCCTCATCCGCAACTGGGTGGACGAGAGCAGCGGCTATACCGGCGTCTACGCCCAGTTTGTCAACGGCCCGTATGCCGCGCTGCTGAATGGCTCCAAAGGTACCGTGGTCAACCCCGCGGTCTACAAGGACGTCATCGGCGACGGCTTTGCCGAGGTGCCCTTCGCGCCCCAGACCGACAGCCAGGGCAACATTGTGCCCCGGGCGCCCTCCCTCAAGAACAACAACGGCGTCAGCGACTACCTCAGGCAGTTTACATCCTATGTGGATGAAAACGGCGTCATCCAGCCGGGATTGCTCATTGAGACCAACCCCGCCGGGGCACGGCGCCGGGTGACCTCCCAGACCACCGGCACCGCAGGCACCGGCGGCGCAGGCTATGGCGGGAGCATTCTCGATCAGTGGCGGGACGCGGCATCGCAGCAGGCGGTGAACATCCGCGACTATGCTGTAGACGAGGCCGTGGCGCAGCTCCTGAAGGCCGAGGCCGAAGCCCTGGCCGGCTACCAGACCCAGCGCAACCAGATTGAAGGGGAGAGCCGCAACGCCATGGACAACGCTGCCCTCTATGCCGAGACGCGCGGAGATCGGGGCGGCATCGGCCAGGCGCAGTACAACACCATCCAGGCCACCGCGGCCAAAAACCGCCAGGCCGTGAACATCGCCCAGAACCAGCTCACCGCCGAGACTGCCCAGCAGGCGGCGCAGCTGCGCGCCCAGGGCGAATTTGAGAAGGCGGACGACCTTCTGGAGATCGCCCAGACATATCTATTAAAGCTCCTGGACATGGAGCGGTGGGCGGCGGAGTACCAGCTGGACGCGGCCAAGTTCCAGGCGAGCATCTACCAGTGGCAGCAGGAGTTCCAGCTCAGCGCCGCCAAGGCCTTGGCAAGCAAGTAAGGGTCGATCTCCGATCGACCCTTACCGTAGGGCGGCATGCCCTCATGCCGCCGCTGGTGCAGCCTCTGGACGTGCCGTAGGGGTCAATGCCCGCATCGACCCGTGCCGTTTAAGCGGCACAAGGCCTCCCCTTGAGGGGAGGTGGCATCGGCGCAAGCCGATGACGGAGAGGTGTTCGGTCAGCTGCGATGCCCGCAAGTCTTCTGTGAAACGCCGCTGCCCCGCGGGCGGCTGATAGCCGCCCCTACGGGTGCGGTGCGAAATTGCGGTGCACACTGTAGGGGTCGATGCCCTCATCGACCCGCGATACTGCCAAGGCTCCCCTGTGAAGGGGAGCTGGCAGGCCGAAGGCCTGACTGAGGGGTTGTAGGCTGGCGGTTTCGCAAGCTCTGATCCCCTCCGGCATGCTTCGCATGCCACCTCCCCTTGGGCACCAAGGGGAGGCATGGGCGCGCAAAAACCCCCGGATGCATTGCATCCGGGGGTTTTTGGTACGCCCGACACGATTCGAACGTGCGACCTACAGAGTCGGAGTCTGTCACTCTATCCAGCTGAGCTACGAGCGCATACCAATTAGCCTAATGATTATAGCAAATCCCACGGGGATTGTAAAGGGAAAACGGCAAAAAATTTCCCTGCCCTTGTGTTTCGCCCGAATTTATGGTAGACTGAATGAGACAAATTTTGTGGGGAGGCTGTCCTATGGCCGATTTTTCCAAGTTTCGCTCCTCTCTGGGGGGCTTTCACCGCGGAGACGTGGCGGACTATATTGAATCCCTGAGCCGGGAGCATGCAGCGGCGATGAAGGAAAAAACCGGCCAGATCGACGCCCTCCGGGCGGAGCTTCAGGAGGCCGAGGAGGAAAAGCGCGCCCTTCAGGATCAGCTGGACGACGCCCTGGCAGCCCTGGAGGCCGCCACCGCCCCGGCTGAGGACGAGGCCGAAGACGAGACTGAGGCCGAGCCCGAGGAAGCGCCGGACTATCCCAA
>DVGD01000137.1 GCA_018712905.1 Candidatus Avoscillospira stercoripullorum
GGCGTGGGCGGGAAATTTGAATTTCAGGAGAGCCCCGAGGACTGCCTCCTCCGGGAGGTGCGGGAGGAGACCGGCCTGACCCTCAAGAGCTGGCGCTACCGGGGCATCGTCACCTTCTTATATAACGACGACGAGGCAGAGTACATGCATCTCTTCACCGCCGACGGCTGGACGGGCACGTTACGAGACTGCGCCGAGGGGGAGCTTCGGTGGGTTCCCCGGGACGAGGTGGGCAAGCTCAACCTCTGGGAGGGCGACCGGATCTTCCTCTCGCTTCTCGCCCGGGACGAGCCCTTCTTCTCCTTGAAGCTCACTTATCGGGGCGACGATCTGGTGGGCGCCGTGCTCAACGGCGTGCCCATGACCTAGGAGGCAGCCATGGATCCAAATCTTCTCTTTACCGCCGTGGAGATGGTGGGCATGGTGGCCTTCGCCCTCTACGGCGCCCTGGTGGGGCTCAAGTACCGGCTGGATCTCTTCGGCATTTTGCTCATGGGCATCACCGCCTCGCTGGGCGGCGGCGTCATCCGCGACCTGCTCATCGGCATTACGCCCCCGGCCATGTTCCAGGACTACCGGTATCTTCTGGTGGCCGTGGTCACGTCGCTGGTGGTGTTTCTGGCGGCCTACCTCTCTAGGGGGCGCTACCACGACTATGAGACCAAGGTGGAAGCCCTGGCCAATATCTTTGACGCTTTGGGGCTTGGCGCCTTCAACGTGGTGGGCGTCCAGGCGGGAATCAACGCAGGCTTCTCAGACAACGGCTTTTTGCTGGTGTTTTTGGGGCTGATGACCGGAATCGGCGGCGGAATCCTCCGGGATCTGTTCGTTTTGAGAATGCCGGTGGTGTTCCACAAGCACGTCTACGCCCTGCCGGCCATCGGCGGGTCGTATCTATACTATCTCCTGCTGTGCCGTCTGTCGGTGCCCCAGCTGCCGGCGTCCATGGTGGTCATCGCCCTGGTGTTTTTGGTGCGCATGCTGGCCACCCGCTACCGCTGGAATTTGCCCCATGCTCCGTAAGGAAAAACCGCCCTTTCGGGCGGTTTTTCCTTACGGATTCACGCTTTTCCGCCGCCCCTACAGGGTGCAGTGCGGCCGGCGGAGCCTTGTGGGAATCGGTGGTGCGGTACGGGCGGCCATGAAGGCCGCCCCTACGACACGCTCGCAGTTTTGTCGTAGGGGCGGGGTTTATCCCCGCCCGCAGGCCTCCCCTTGAGGGGAGGTGGCATCGGCGCAAGCCGATGACGGAGAGGTGTTGTAGGCAGTTACGATTCCACAAGGCTTCTGCACAACGCGACTGCGGTCACACCTCTCAGTCAGGCCTTCGGCCTGCCAGCTCCCCTCAAGGGGAGCCCTTGGTGCGTACACCCTACCGATCCCACTTGTCGCACAGCGCCGTGACCTGGTCGGCAAATTTCGCCAGCTCCCGATTGGCAAGCCCCCGGTTCTTCTCGATGACGTTGAGGAGCCGCCGGCCGGCCTGGTAGAGCCGCTGGAAGACTGCATTGGTGCGCACCGAGACCTTCCGCTTCTCCACGTGGGTGCGGAAGCCCAGGCTCTGCCACGCCATGGCCGTGAGGTCAAAGCACGAGCCGTTGTAGGGCGCCTCGGCGTCCAGTTGGAGCTTCTCCCGAAGGAGGGCGGCAAAAGTGTCGGTGACGGCGTCGCTGCCGTGGTTCACGAAGACCTTCTTGGGCTTATGGGTCATGGCCGCCATCCAGTTTAGGAGCATACTCTGGTCGGCGTGGCCGCTGATGCCGTCCATTTGCTCGATTCTGGCGTTGACCTGGATCTCCTCGCCGAAGAGCTTCACGCTCTTGGCGCCATCCAGGAGCTTCCGACCCAAGGTGCCCTCGGACTGGTAGCCCACGAAGAGGATGGTGCTCTGGGGACGCCAGAGGTTGTGCTTCAAGTGGTGGCGAATGCGTCCTGCCTCGCACATACCGCTGGCCGAGAGAATCACCTTGGGCTCGGGATCCATGTTGATGGCCATGGACTCCTGGCTGGTGGTGGAGGTGCGAAGGCCGGGGAAGTGGATGGGGTCGATGCCCCGGCTCAAAAGGTCGAGGGTCTCATCGTCATAGTATTCCATCATGCCGCCGGAATAGATGTTGGTGGCCTCCACCGAGAGGGGAGAATCCACGTAGACCGGGAAGCCGTCGTGGCCGTGGATGCGGCCGTCCTGCTTGATCTCCCGCAAAAGGAACAATAGCTCCTGGGTTCTGCCCACGGAGAAGGCCGGAATCACCAGATTGCCCCCGCGATCCAGGGTGTCCTGGAGGACGCGGGTGAGCTGGCCGGCGTAGTCGGCGCGGGGGCCGTGGAGCCGGTCGCCGTAGGTGGATTCGATGACCACATAGTCCGCCCCCACGGGCATCTGGGGATCCCGAATCAGAGGCCGGTTGACGTTGCCCAGGTCACCGGAGAATAGGAGGGTTTCGGTCTTTCCATCCTCGGTGACGGTGATGGTGATGCTGGCCGAGCCCAAAAGATGCCCGGCGTCGTGGAAGGAGATGGAGATCCCGTCCAGGATGGGATAGGTGGGGCCGTAGGTGCACGGGCGGAAGAGCCGCAGGGCGGCCTGGGCGTCGTTCACGGTGTAGACCGGCTCGATGACCTCGCCGCCGGCGCGCTGCGCCTTGCGGTTGCGCCACTGGGCTTCTGATTCCTGGATGTGGGCGGAATCGAGAAGCATGATCTCCGAGAGCTTGGTGGTGGCCTCGGTGGCGTAGATGGGGCCGCGGAAGCCCTCCTTGGCGAGCCTGGGGATCATGCCGGAGTGGTCGATGTGGGCGTGGGTCAAGAGCACGCAGTCGATCTCCCCGGCAGCCAGGGGCAGGGGCGGATTTTCATAGAGGTCGACGCCCTGCTCCATGCCGTAGTCGATGAGGATGTTGTGCCCCGCGGCGGTGAGGAGCGTCCGAGAGCCGGTGACCTCGTGGCCGGCGCCTAAAAATGTCAGCTTCATGGCAGTGCTCCTTTCTCATGTTCTTACCTCCAGTATACCGCAAAGGCAGCCGTTTGCCTATGATTTTTTCATGCAATCTCTTGACTTTTTCCGCGGATGCCCCTATGCTTTTTGGGTAAGATGACAAGGAGAGAGTATGATGCAATTTATCTGTAACCGCTGCGGCGCCGCCGCCCCGGTGGACACCCGGCAGCCCCGCTGCACCTGCGGCGGCCTGTGGAAGCTGGACTTTACGCCGCCGCCCTTTGACTTAAAGCTGGTGGATCAGTCCGTGTGGGGGCTCTTCCGCTACCGGCGGTTTTTGCCCCTCACCGGAGACGCGTGGAAGGAGGTCACCCTGGGCGAGGGCATGACGCCTTTGGTGCCCCTCAATGACGACGTGCTCCTCAAAATGGACTACTATATGCCCACCCTTTCCTTCAAGGATCGCGGCGCGGCGGTGCTGGTGGCGCATATGAAGGCCATCGGCGTGGAAAGCGCCGTGCAGGACAGCTCCGGCAACGCCGGCAACAGCGTGGCGGCCTACTGCGGCCGGTGCGGTATCCAGTGTGATATCTACGTGCCCGAGGGCACCTCTCCGGGAAAGATCGCCATGATCGAAGCCCACGGCGCCACCGCCCACGTGATTCCGGGCAGCCGCGACCACTGCGCCGACGTCTGCCGCGCCCAGGTGGACAAGGAGGGGCGGTACTACGCCAACCACGTCTACAACCCCTTCTTCTACGAGGGCACCAAAACCTACCTCTACGAGGTCTACGAGCAGCTGGGGCGGCTGCCCAAGCACCTGTTCGTGCCCCTGGGCAACGGCACGCTGTTCCTCGGCGTGGTCAAGGCCATGGAGGAGCTCAAGGCGGCGGGGCTGATTGCCGAATACCCCAAGGTCATCGCCATCCAGTCCGAGCGGTGCGACCCCTTCGTGAAGGCCGCGGCAGCCCACAGCCCCGATCCCGCGCCGGTGACCCCCACGCCCACCATGGCCGAGGGCATCGCCATCGGCGTGCCCATGCGGGGGCGGGAGATCCTCGAGGCCATCTACCGGTATGACATGGAGCTTGTCACCGCGCCGGAGGATCGGATCTTGGAGGCGCGCAGCTACCTCGCCCGCCGGGGAATCTACTGCGAGCACACCACGGCGGCCAATCTCGCGGCCTACTGGCACTACTGCGAGATCCACGAGAAAACCCCCGACAGCCTCCTCACCATGTGCGGCGCCGGGCTCAAGTCCGACCACTGAGGGCTGGTCAGCGGGCGGGCACGCCCCCGGATGTTTCGTAGGGGCGGGGTTTATCCCCGCCCGCGCCACCGCACCATCGATCCCGGGTGTAGGGGCGCATTGTATATGCGCCCGTGCCGGGTTGCGTTCGGCGGAAGGCTTGCGGGTATCGCGACTGCCCCACGGGCGGATATGTAATCCGCCCCTACGGGTGCGGTGCACCCATGACCCGGTGCGGTCGGCGTACCTGGGTGGGAATCGGCAGGCTGCGGGCGGATGTGGGCATCCGCCCCTACGAACAAACCGGCTGCCTCGTGCGTAGGGGTCGATGCCCTCATCGACCCGCGCCGCGAAGCGGCCTTCGACCCCCAGGCGGCAGATTGCCGCCCCTACGGGTGCGGTGCGTTCGGCGATACCCTTGCGGGAATCGCCGCTGCCCTACGGGCGGGCATAAAGCCCGCCCCTACATCCACGCTCCCGGTGCTCTTGTAGGGGCGGCCTTTATGGCCGCCCGTGCCAGGGTGCGGCGCAAAAACCGCCGTCCCTTCGCGGGACGGCGGTTTTCCATTTACAAAAGCGCTGCCAGGCGGAGCACCACCTTGGCGCAGTGGTCGGCGGCGGCGGCCTCGAAGGTGGGATAGTCCACGTGGGCGCTGTCGTCGGCCTGGTCGGAGATGGCGCGGATGACCACAAAGGGAAGGCCGTTTCGCACCGCGCCCTGGGCGATGGCCGCGCCCTCCATCTCGGCGCAGTCGCCGTGGAACTCTGAGACCAAGCGCTCCTTCACTTCCCTGCTGGAAATGAACTGATCGCCGCTCACGACCCTTCCCCGCAAAACACGGCGGGAGGCGTCCACGGCCTGGCTGGCCTGCTGCGCCAGGGTGGCCAAGCCCTCATCGGCCACGAAGCTTGGCGCCTGTCCCGGCACCTGGCCGGGGACGTATCCGAAGGTGGTCACGTCCACGTCGTGCTGCACGGCATCGGTGGAGATGAGGATGTCGCCAATCCGAAGCTGGTCGCTCAGTGCCCCGGCGATGCCGGTGTTGAGAATGTGGGTCACGGAGAAGAGGTCGCACAGGCACTGGACGCACAGGGCGGCGTTGACCTTGCCCACGCCGCTTTGCACCACCACCGCGGGCGTGCCCCGGAGGCTCCCCTCATAAAAGGTCATGCCCGCCTTGGCGGTGACGGTGGGATGCTCCATGGCGGCCTGGAGGGTCTTGACCTCCTGCTCCATGGCGCCGATGATTCCAAGTTTCATCTCGCCGCCTCCTTATTCGGGATACCGGAGGGTCTCCGGCGCGGCAGTTTCCAGCACGCTCACATACCGCCGGGCGTAGAACTGCGCCATGGGGAGGTTCATGTCGAGATAATTGCCGCAGTCCTTGGCCGACGCCCCGGGAATCTCCCCGGAGAAGTCCCGAATGAAGCGGAAGGTGTCGGCCACCAGGGGCAAAACGTCCTCGGACGCAAGATCCCCAGAAAGGAGCAGGTAAAATCCCGTACGGCAGCCCATGGGGCCAAAGTACACCACGCGATCCTTCCAGGTCGGGTCGTTTCGCAGGTACGTGGCGCCCAGGTGCTCCATGGCGTGCACCTCGGCGGTGTTCATCACCGGCTCGATGTTGGGCGCGGTGATGCGAAGGTCAAAGGTGGTGACGGTCTCGGCGCCCAGCCGATCCTTCCGGGAGACGTAGAGTCCCGGCCGCAGGCGCAGGTGGTCGATGGTAAAGCTAGCGATTTTTTCCATGTCACTTCACCGTAATGAGTTCATAGTCCCGGGTGCCCAGGCCGATCTCCTCGGCGTGGGCAGGACCCGTGCGCCAGTCGGTGGTGGGATGGGCGGCGATGAAGCGATCGGGCATCCCGGCGCGCTCGGCGATGAGGCTCATGGGGTTCACCGGCTGGCGGTTCACCGCGTCGGCGCAGGCCACATCGATGGCCACCGGATCAAAGGAGGCGAACATGCCCACGTCGGGCACGATGGCCGCGTCGTTCTCTGCGTGGCAGTCGCAGTTGGGGGAGACCTGGTTTACAATGTTGATATGGAAGTTGGGACGGCCGTCCACCACGGCCTTGGCATACTCGGCGATCTTGCCGTTGAGGTTTTCAAAGGTCTCGTCCTGGGCGGCCTCCACGGCGTCCTTGGGGCACACGCCGATGCACCGGCCGCAGCCGACGCACTTA
>DVGD01000138.1 GCA_018712905.1 Candidatus Avoscillospira stercoripullorum
GGTGCTCCTCCACCCGTTCCAGAAGTTGCGCGATGCCGGGGCCAAAGCATTTCTCCTCCTTGAAGAGCCGGACGCTTAAAACCGGATGCAATGTCGTTTCCATGGCGCTAGTGTACCATCAACTGCCGCGCCCCGTCAAGGGTGGATGAAAAAGGAAACCGGGCGCGGCTTTGGCCGCGCCCGGAGGGCTTACTCGATCACATACACCAGCACGTCCCTGCGGCCGAACTGAATGCACTCATCATATGTATTATAGTAGAGATCCACGGTGTTGCCCTTGATGGCGCCGCCGGTGTCCTCGGCCACGCAGTAGCCGTAAAGGTATTCGCCGTCGGCGGAGACGATGTAGAGCTTGGAGCCCAGGGGAATTACATTGGGATCCACCGCAATGGCGCCCACTCGTGCCGGTGTGCCGGAGAAGGTGGTGCCCGGCGTGGTGACGCCATGCTTGTCCTGGCAGGTGTAGGCCGTAGCGGAGCAGTAGAGCAGGGTGGAGTAGGTCTGATCGGTGCCTGGGATCACGGGGCTTTCACCGGCGGCGGGCTGGCTGCTGCCGGACTCCTCCCACGGACGAGTGGTGGAGGCGGGGAAGTAGTTCGGCTGATCACTGAACTCCTGCTCCTTTACCGAGCGATCCACACCGCGGAGGATGATGGCGTCGGTGGGATTGGAGAGGATGTGCTGGGAGAGAATGCTGCGGCTGACCTCCTCGCCGTCCTCATAGATCACTTCGGCGGTATAGCGGCAAAGGCCGTCGGCACCTTCCACCAGGGTGACCTCCTCGCCGGGAGCCAGGGCGCCGCTTTCGTAGCGCTTGGTCTCAAAGGGGAGGGACTCCTCATAGGTGATGGTATCGGTTTCGGTATGGACAATGCGGATATCCATGCCGTCGTAGGTTTCGGTGTCCAGGGAACAGGAGAGGACGTCATTGGGCGAGAGGGTGAGATCCAGCGCGTCGAGAATGTCGGCCACGGTGCCGCCGTAGGAGCCGACCACGGACATCTGTCCGCCCTCATAGACTGAAACCATCTGTACCCGGTTAATCTTGATCTGCGAAACCCCGTCTTGTTTTTGTGTGGTATAGGTGTCTGATTCGCCCAGTTCCAACCCGGCCTCCCGGATGACCACCTGCGGATCGGTGCTGGCGGACATACAGACAATCACATTGTCGCCGTCGGTGATGACATACTTGTTCTGGGCGAAGGCGGGCAGGGAGAAATAGAGCGCTGCGATGGCGAGCATCAGAGCCAGGGAAACCCAGCGCAGCAGCTTTTCCCGGCTGCTTTTGGTGAGAACGGTCTGCCGGAAACTACGCATCAGAGATACCTCCTTTCACGATAAATCGGGGGGCTCTGGAAGTGATCCAGAGAATGGTATCAAATCTTTACAAATACGTAACAGCATAAATATATGCTGCGACTACTATGGATTATAACAAAAAATTAGAAAAAGTCAAGCATGAGGCGTTATATGAGGCTTTTCGACAACTTTTCTGAAGTTTACAAATAATATGACCGGATGGAATATACACCATATCTTCTGAAAAATACAAAGGGGCAGCCACAAGATCTGGTCAGATATTACAAAATAGTTCACATAATATTACAAAATGAAATTTATTTGACAACCTCACAAAAACGTGCTATATTGGCATGGAAACAGGCGATGAAGAGGACATGAGACCGCAAATTACCTCCTAGAGAGGAGCGCTCCAGGCTGCAAGGCGCTCCGTGGGAATGGCGGCGCTTACCACCTCCGAGCTGCGGATCGAAAGAAGACCCGCCGGGTTCTCCCGTTATAGAGGCATCGAGCGGCAGCTTTGGGCTGCAAGCAGGGTGGAACCGTGGAATAGAGAAACTCTATCCCACCCCTGAACTTTCAGGGGTGGGATTTTTTCATACCTGCCCCAAATATCAAAGGAGGCAATTGCCATGAGTGAAGAAAACAACTATACCTTTGAAAATGAAGCATACCGCAAGACCTACTGGCACACCTGCTCCCATGTGCTGGCGCAGGCGGTGAAGCGCCTGTGGCCGGATACCAAGCTGGCCATCGGCCCTGCCATTGACAATGGCTTCTACTACGACCTGGACAGCGCCGAGGCCTTTACCCAGGAGGATCTGGAGAAAATTGAGGCCGAGATGCGCAAGATCTGCAAGGAGAAGCTCAAGCTCGAGCGCTTCGAGCTGCCCCGGGAGGAGGCCATCCGCTACATGGAGGAGCAGGGCGAGCCCTATAAGGTGGAGCTCATCCAGGATCTTCCCGCCGATGCCCACATCTCCTTCTACCGCCAGGGCGAGTTCACCGACCTGTGCGCAGGCCCCCACCTCGATTCCACCGGCCGCATCAAGGGCAACGCCATCAAGCTCACCCAGTGCTGCGGCGCCTACTGGCGCGGCGACAGCAAGCGCAAGATGCTCCAGCGAATCTACGGCGTGGCCTTCCCCAAGAAGGATGAGCTGGACGCGTACCTCGAAAAGCAGGCCGAGGCCTTGAAGCGCGACCACAACCGCCTGGGTCGGGAGCTGGAGTACTTCACCACTGTGGACGTCATCGGTCAGGGTCTTCCCATTCTCCTGCCCAAGGGCGCCAAGACCATCCAGGTACTCCAGCGCTGGATTGAGGACGAGGAGGCCAAGCGGGGCTATCTGCTGACCAAGACGCCCTATATGGCCAAGCGCGAGCTCTATAAGATCTCCGGCCACTGGGATCACTACCGCGACGGCATGTTCATCCTGGGCGATCCCGACGATGAGACCAAGGAGTGCTTTGCCCTGCGTCCCATGACCTGCCCCTTCCAGTACCAGGTGTTTTTGAACCGCGCCCGGAGCTACCGGGATCTTCCCATGCGCCTGGGCGAGACGTCCACCCTCTTCCGCAATGAGGATTCCGGCGAGATGCACGGCCTGATCCGCGTACGCCAGTTCACCATCTCCGAAGGCCACCTGATCCTCCGTCCTGAGCAGCTGGAGGATGAGTTCCGCGGCTGCCTGGATCTCGCCAAGTACTGCCTGGGCACTCTGGGGCTCCTCGACAAGTGCACCTTCCGCTTCTCCCAGTGGGATCCTGCCAACCCCAATAATAAGTATGAGGGCACGGCGGAACAGTGGGAAGAGGCGCAGAGCCTGATGGCCAAGATTCTCGACGATCTCCATGTGAACTACACCGTGGGCATCGACGAGGCCGCCTTCTATGGCCCCAAGCTGGATATTCAGTATAAGAACGTCTTCGGCAAGGAGGACACCCTGGTCACCATTCAGATCGACATGCTGCTTGCCAAGCAGTTCGGCATGGAGTATGTGGATGCCGACGGCCAGAAGAAGACGCCCTATATCATCCACCGCACCTCCATGGGCTGCTACGAGCGCACCCTGGCCTACCTCATTGAAGAGTACGCCGGCGCGCTGCCCACGTGGATGGCGCCGGAGCAGGTGCGCATCCTCACCATCACCGACCGCGCCAACGACTATGCCTACAGCCTCCGCGAGAAGCTCCAGGCGCTGGGCTGCCGGGTGGAAGTGGACGAGCGCAACGAGAAGATCGGCAAGAAGATCCGCGAGGCGCAGATGGAGAAGGTGCCCTATATGCTGGTGGTGGGCGACCGGGACGTGGAGAACGGCACTGTGTCGGTGCGTCACCGCGCCGAGGGCGACCTGGGTGCCATGTCCTACGAGCAGTTTGCCGCCCTGTTCACCGATGTGGTGGCCAACAAGCTCAAGAAGTAAGAAAGCCCCGGGGCTGTGCGGTCGATCGGAGATCGCCTCCCTATAGGTGCAATGATCTGTTTTTTTCACAGGACGCGGAACCGGAGGCACCGGTTCCGCGTCTAATGATTCGACGGGAATCCCACAAAAATGAGGGCGCAAATTTGGCAGGGGAGAATGGCCGGGCGGCC
>DVGD01000139.1 GCA_018712905.1 Candidatus Avoscillospira stercoripullorum
AAAAAGATACGCTGAAAGGATGGTACTGTTATGAAATTTTTCATTGATACCGCCAATGTGGAGGAAATCCGCAAGGCCAATGACATGGGTGTAATTGCCGGTGTCACCACCAACCCCAGCCTCATCGCCAAGGAAGGCCGGGACTATGCCGAGACCCTGGCGGAGATTGCCACCATCGTGGACGGCCCCATCAGCGGTGAGGTGAAAGCCACCACCACCGACGCCGAGACGATGGTCAAAGAGGGCGAGGCCATCTACGCCCTGGACCCCAAACACATGGTCGTAAAAATCCCCATGACTGCCGAGGGCCTCAAGGCCATCAAAGCCTTGTCCGCCAAGGGCATCCCCACCAACTGCACGCTGATTTTCAGCGCCAACCAGGCGCTGCTGGCCGCCCGCGCCGGTGCCACCTACGTCAGCCCCTTCCTGGGCCGGCTGGACGATATTTCTCAGCCGGGCATCGAACTGATTCAGAACATTCACGACATGTTCCTGAATTATCCCGACATTGAGACTCAGATCATCGCCGCCAGTGTGCGCAACCCCATCCATGTGAACGATTGCGCCCTGGCCGGTGCCGATATCGCCACCGTCCCCTATAAGGTCATTGAGCAAATGATTCATCATCCTTTGACTGATCAGGGCATCGAAAAGTTCAAAGCCGACTATGTAAAGGTGTTTGGTGAGTAATATGACAAAGGAAGAACGCTTGAAGCTGCAGATCGCAGCCTGCAAGGTGCGCATGGGCGTGATTGAATCCACCCACGGCGCCAAAGCCGGGCACCCCGGCGGCAGCCTGTCCGCCGCCGATATGTTTACTTACCTTTATAATAAGGAAATGCGCATCGACCCCGCCAACCCGAAATGGGCGGACCGGGACCGGTTCGTGCTCTCCAAGGGCCACACGGCGCCGGGCCTGTACAGCGCACTGGCCTACCGGGGATTCTTCCCGGTGGAGGACCTGCCCACCCTGCGCCACATTGACAGCTATCTGCAGGGCCACCCCAATATGAACACCGTGCCCGGTGTGGACATGAGCACTGGTAGCCTGGGCCAGGGCATCTCCTGTGCGGCGGGCATGGCCAAAGCCGCCAAGTACCTGCACAAGGATGATGTGCGTGTGTATGCTCTCCTGGGCGATGGCGAGATCGAGGAGGGGGAAGTGTGGGAAGCGTTCCTCTTCGCCGCCAAGTACAAACTGGACAATCTCTGTGTCATTATTGACCTGAACGGGCTGCAGATCGACGGCCCCACCAGCGAAGTGATGCCCACCGACCCGGTGGATGCCAAGATGCGGGACTTCGGGTTCCGTACCGTCACCATTGATGGTCACGACTTCGCCCAAATCGAAGATGCGTTCCAGTATTTCCACACCCAGACAGGCGCCCCCACAGCCGTCCTGATGAATACTACCAAGGGCAAGGGCGTCAGCTACATGGAGAACCAGGTAGGCTGGCACGGCAAGGCCCCCAACGATGAGGAATACAAGATTGCCATGGACGAACTCAACGCCCAGATGGCGGAACTGGAGGCGCAGGTATGAGTGAGGTCAAAAAAATTGCCACCCGCGACAGCTACGGCGCCGCGCTGGTAGAACTGGCAAAAGATCACCCCGACGTGGTGGTGCTGGACGCCGATTTGGCCGCCGCCACCAAGACCGGCGTCTTCAAAAAAGCCTATCCCGACCGCCATTTTGACTGCGGCATTGCCGAGAGCAACATGATGGCCACCGCCGCCGGTATGGCGGCGATGGGGCTGGTGCCGTTTGCGTCCAGCTTTGCCATGTTCGCGGCGGGCCGCGCCTTTGAGCAGGTGCGCAACTCCATCGGCTACCCCCACCTGAACGTCAAGATCGGCGCCACCCACGGCGGCATCTCGGTGGGCGAGGACGGTGCCTCCCACCAGTGCTGCGAGGACTTTGCCCTCATGCGTTCCATCCCCGGCATGACGGTGCTCTGCCCCGCCGACGACGTGGAAGCCCGCGCCGCCGTCAAGGCTGCCTATGCGCACAAGGGGCCGGTCTACCTGCGCTTCGGCCGCCTGGCTCTGCCAGTGTTCCATGATGAAGCTACCTTCAAGTTCGAGATCGGCAAGGGCGAACAGCTCACCGAGGGCAGCGATGTGGCCATCATCGCCACCGGCCTGGAAGTGAACGAGGCCCTCGTCGCTGCCGAGCAGCTGAAGAACGAGGGCATCCAGGCCCGGGTCATCAACCTCTGCACCATCAAGCCGCTGGACGAGGAACTGGTCGTCAAGGCGGCCAAAGAGTGCGGTGCCGTCGTCACCTGCGAGGAGCACAGCATCCTGGGCGGTCTGGGCGAAGCCGTGGCCGCCGTACTGGGCGAGCAGTGCCCGACGAAGATGCGCCGTGTGGGCGTAAAGGATGTCTTCGGCCACTCCGGCCCCGCCTGGGACCTGCTGGAGCAGTTCGGCCTGCGCAGCGACGCCATCGTCGCCGCCGTAAAGGAGCTGGTCTGAAATGATTGCCATTGGCTGTGATCATGGCGGCTATGAACTCAAACAGAAAATTCTGGCTCACCTGCGGCAACGTGGAGTGGAATACAAGGATTTTGGGTGTGATTCTACGGCGTCCGTGGATTATCCCGTCTATGGTAAGGCTGTGGCCCATGCCGTAGCGTCGGGCGAGTGCGAAAAAGGCATTGTCATCTGTAGTACGGGCATTGGCATCTCTATTGCCGCCAACAAGGTACCGGGTATCCGCTGCGCGCTGTGCGGGGATTGCTTCTCTGCCAAAGCCACCCGCCTGCACAACAACGCCAACGTGCTTGCTCTGGGCGCGCTGGTCACCGGACCCGGCCTGGCGCTGGAGATCGTGGACATCTTCCT
>DVGD01000140.1 GCA_018712905.1 Candidatus Avoscillospira stercoripullorum
AAGGCGCTCAACGCCCTCCTCGACACCGTGGCCGACACCCTGGCCAGCGGCGACAAGGTGCAGCTGGTGGGCTTTGGCAGCTTCGAGACCAAGGCGCGGGAAGCCCGCACCGGCCGCAACCCCAAGACCAAGGAGCCCATTGAAATCCCCGCCACCAAGGTGCCGGTGTTCAAGGCGGGCAAAGCCCTGAAGGATCGGGTGGCCGAGTAAATGCGGCTGGACAAGTACCTCAAGGTCTCCCGCCTGATCAAGCGGCGCACCGTGGCCAACGAGGCCTGCGACAACGCCCGGGTCACGGTGAATGGCCGCCCGGCCAAGGCCTCCTATGACGTGAAGGTGGGCGACAAGCTCACCATCCAGTTCGGCCAGCGCACCCTCTCGGTGGAGGTCTTGCAGGTGGCCGAAGCCGTCCGCAAGGACGACGCCGTGGCCATGTACCGGGAAATTCCGGTGGAATAAGCACAAAACTCCCTCCCTTGGCATAGGCTAAGCCCAAGGGAGGGAGTTTTTATGATGGATCCAGCGAGAGAAGCCGCCGTGTGGGCGCGGGTGCGCGGCGAGCAGCCCCAGGAGCAGCCCCAGGCACCGACAGCATCCCCTTGGAGCGCCGAGACGGCCGCGGCGCTCTATCAAGCCGAAGCGGCGGCGGCGTATACATACCAGCGCCTGGCCGGACGCTGCCGGGGCAGCCTCCGGCGGTCGCTCCTGGGGCTTGCTCAGGAGGCGGCGGCGCAGCGAAGGAGCCTGGAGGCGGTGGTCTATCTCCTCCAGGGCACCAGGCCGCCCCAGCCCCGGCAGGAGCCATGCGGCGGATTGGCCGCGGCGCTGCGCGATGCCTTCCAGCGCGAGGCGTCGGGCGCCGAGGAAGCCTTTGCCCTGGCGCCCCAGGCGGGAATCCACGGCGAAATCATCTGCCGCCTGGGCAAGAGCCGGGAGGCAAGAGCCAGGACGCTCTTTTGCCTGGTGCGCAGCGTCCTGTAGGGGCGGCGCCTGTACATTTTGGTGCCTTTTCCAAATCTTTGCGAATTCTGTGCAATACTTAAGCAGTTTTTTAACAAATTTGACTGTATTTTCACATATTGCACAAATGCACTTTACTTTTCTTCGCCTGATTGGTATAATGTAGCCATCTATTCTGAACGTCATCGAATCGGCTTCGGAAGAGAAGGATGAAATTTGCAATGAGGTGAAAAGAATGAAGAAAAAGAAAATTGGGCTACCCCTGCAAATCCTGATCGCCCTGGTCTTGGGCATTGTGGTCGGTCTCGTGTGCTACTTTGCCAAGTGGCAGGACTTCACCACCAACTATCTCAAGCCCTTTGGCGACATCTTCGTGAACCTTTTGAAGTTCATCGTCGTGCCTGTGGTGCTCCTGTCCATGATCGACGGCATCATCTCCATGGACGACATGAAGAAGGTCGGCTCCGTGGGCGTGAAAACCGTCCTCTATTTCCTGATAACCACCGCCATCGCCTGCGTCATCGGCCTGGTGCTGGCCAACATCTTCCTGGGCGCAGGCCTCTTCCCCGTCCTCGACGGCTCCGGTCAGGACTACACCGCCAGTGAGTTCGGCGGCTTTATGTCCACCCTGGTCAGCATCTTCCCCAGCAACATGTGGACGGCATTCTCCACGGCCAACATGCTCCAGGTCATCGTCATTGCCCTGTTCTTTGGCGGCGCCATCCTGGCCGCCGGCGAGAAGGCAAAGCTCTGCCGCGACTTCGTGAGCTCCGCTTACTCCGTCATCGAGAAGCTCATGATGTTCATCATCTCCCTGGCGCCCATCGGCGTGTTCACCTACATGTCCTGGGTCGTCGCCACCCAAGGCGCGGAAATCCTGGGCTCTCTGGCGCTGGTGCTCCTGTGCGCCTACATCGGCTACATCATCCACGCCGTGGTGGTCTACTCCTTCTCCGCCAAGGTTTTCGGCAAGATCAGCCCCCTGAAGTTCTTCAAGAAGGCCTTCCCGGCCATGATCTTCGCCTTCACCTCCACCTCCTCGGCCGCGACGCTCCCCGTCTCCAAGGAGTGCGCCGATGAGATGGGCGCCGACAAGGACATCGCCTCCTTCGTCCTGCCCCTGGGCTCCACCATCAACATGGACGGCACTGCCATCTACCAGTGCGTGGCCACGGTCTTCCTGGCCACCTGCGCCGGTATGACCTTGAACATCGGCCAGATGGTTATGGTCGTCGTCACCGCCACCCTGGCCTCCATCGGCACCGCCGGCGTCTCCGGCGCGGGCATGATTATGCTGGCCATGGTGCTCGAAGCCATCGGCGTGCCGGTGCAGTACATCGGCCTCATCGTGGCCGTGGATCGCCTGTTCGACATGGGTCGTACCTGCCTCAATGTCACCGGCGACATCGCCTGCTCCGTCTGCGTCACCCAATGGGAAGCCAAGAAGAAGGCTGTCAAGGCCAAGTAAGTCGTTCCAACCCCACCGCAGCGCCAATGGCGCTGCGGTTTTTTTTGCGCCCTCCTGGCGGGGTGGAAACGGATTCGTGGCCCGCGACGTGGTTGACACATTGTTCTATTTGTATTATAATCAATAATACAAATAGGCAAAGGAGGTGCGCCCGTGCTCTTACATCTGGACTTTTCCCTGGATACGCCCATCTACCAGCAGATCCGCAATGAAATCGTCTGCGGCATTGCCGCCGGAGAGCTGCCGCCGGGGACGCAGCTGCCGCCCATCCGCACCCTGGCCGAGTCTTTGGGCGTCAATATGATGACCGTGAGCAAGGCCTACGCCCTGCTCAAGCAGGAGGGCTATCTCCAGACCGACCGCCGCGCCGGTACGGTGGTGGCCGCGCACCAGAGCGGCACCCTGCCCGACGGCGCCAAGCGCGCCTTGGAGCTGGCTGTGGCTGAAGCCCGCGCCGCCGGCGTCAGCCTGGAAACGGTGCTCACCCTGTGCCGCCGCATGTACGGCGAGGCCAATTAGGAGGGTTCCCATGCATTTCATGAATCTCTTTCTCGTCGCCTGCTTTTATCTGGCGCTGCCCATCGTCTACGCCATGCTCTTAAACGCCGCCAAGGAGCGCAACAACCTGATCCTGGCCGTCACCCTGCCGCCGGAGGGGCGGAAAGATCCCGAGGTGGCCGCCATGCAAACGGCGTTTCGCAAAAAGCTCACGGCACTGTTCGTGCTGCTCACCGTGGTGCTCCTGCCCCTTCTCTTCGTGCCGTGGGTGTCGGTGGTGACGCTGGTGTGCTGCATCTGGCTCATCGCAGCTCTTGTACTGCCCTATGTGCTCTTCGGCAAGGCCAACACCGCCCTCAAGGCCATGAAGCGCCGCCGGGGCTGGCAGACCGCCGCCGCACCCCAGACCGTGGTGGAGATGCCCCCCGCCAAGCCCATGCACCGGGCGAGTACGCTGTGGTTTTTGCCGCCGGTGCTCCTCTCGGCGCTGCCGCTCCTCTCCCTGTGGCTGGATTCCTGGGATCCCAGCTGGAACATCATCCTGGGCACCACGGCGGGGATGTGCGTGTTTATCACGGCCATGAGCCTTGCCTTCTATCCCCTGGTCTACCGCCAGCGGCTGGACGCATTGGACGCCGACCGCTCCCTCACCGCCGCCCTCACCCGGGTGCGGCGCTACAACTGGACCAAGTGCTGGCTTTTGATGGCCTACCTCACCGCCGGGTATTCCCTGACTGTGTGGCTCTGCCGGGGCAGCATGGGCTGGTACTTGATCTGGACGGCGGTCTATATCGTGGCGCTGCTCTTCGCCTCCGTCCAGACGGAGTTTGCCGCCCGCCGCGCCCAGCGCCGCCTGACCCTGGGGCGCACCACCGCCCCGGCGGTGGACGAGGACGACTACTGGGTCTGGGGGCTCTTCTACTATAACCCCCACAACACCCACTTCCTCGTCAACGAGCGGGTGGGCATGGGCATGTCCATGAACCTGGCGCGTCCCGCGGCCAAGTGCCTTCTGGGCTTCACGGCGCTCATCATCGCCCTGCTGCCCCTTTTGGGGGTGTGGCTCATGGTGGAGGAGTTTTCCCCTCTGACCCTTCAGCGAGAGGGGGAGACCATCGTGGCGCGGCAGGCGCTCACCACCTACCGCGTGGAGCTCGCCGACGTGACGGATTCGGCGCTTCTGTCCGAGCTCCCCGACGCCACCCGGGTGGCGGGCACTGGCCTGGACAATCTCCTCAAGGGAAGCTTTTCCGTAGAGGGCTACGGCATGGTGAAGCTCTGCCTCAACCCCAACGACCCGCCCTTCCTGG
>DVGD01000141.1 GCA_018712905.1 Candidatus Avoscillospira stercoripullorum
CAGGCGCGTCTCATCCACGGCATCCGCCGCGCCTCCGACCAGATCCTCGCCGATTCCGAGGTGCTGGTGGTCTGCGGCGCGTGCTGCACCGCCGCCGCGGCCAAGGCCGCCATCGAGGCCTACCACGGCTGCGCCCGGAACCTCCTCCACACCCCTCAGATCTTCTTCGTGGGCGGCTCCCTCTCCAGCCGCCAGTGGCTGGAGCTGAGCCAGCTTTTGGAGGATCGGTCATACAGCCTCCTTCTGGTCTCCCCCACCGGCAGCGACCTGGGCACCAACGTCACCGCCCGGGGACTTCGCTGGCTTATGGAGCGCAAGTACGGCGCCGCCGCCAAAAACCGCATCTTCGTGGCCACCCCTGTGGGGACGCCCCTGCACCGCTGCGGCCAGGAGGAGGGCTACGAGCTCTTCCCCATGCCCCGGGAGCTGGGCGGCACCGCCTCCATCTTCACCGCCGGGGCGCTTTTACCCATGTCGGCGGCGGGCATCGATCCCCTGGCCGTGCTGGACGGCGCCGTGGAGACCGCCCAGGCCATGGACATCCGCGCCTTCGAAAACCCCGCCTGGCTCTATGCCGCCGCCCGCGCCGTGCTGGCCGGGAAGGGATACGGCCGGGAGTTCCTGTGCTTCTTCGACCACAGTCTGGACGCCCTGGGGCGGTGGTGGCAGCAGCTCACCTGGCAGTGGCAGACCGGCCGCAGCCGCGCCCTGACGCCGGTGACGGCGCTTTTGCCCGGCGACCTGGGCGTGCTCGACAATCTGGCCGCCAGCGGCCAGGCACAGATGCTGGAGACCCTGGTGCACTTTGCCCCCATCGCCAAAAAGGTGCCTGTGGAGATGGATTGGAAGGACTACGACGGCCTGGGCTTCCTCTCCGGGCGCAACTGGGAGGATGTGGAGCAAGCCCTCGCCGCGGCGCTGAGCGAAACCCACGGCATGGCCGGCGTCCCTCTGGTGGACGTGGATGCCGGGGATCTCACCGCCGAAAACCTGGGCTCTCTCTTCTATTTCCTGGAGCTCTCCTCCGCCCTCACGGCCTGCCTGGCCGGGGAGGAGCCCTTCCCGCCCGATGGCGCCAAGGTACAGCGCTGCGCCATGGCACAGCTTCGGGGGGAAAATACGTAAATTCGCCCGATGGGATTTTGGGCAAAACTAACAATTGTAATCGGTGGGTAAAGCTGTTAGAATGTGAGAAAGGGGAGTATTCCCCACGGCAAATAAGGAGGTCTTTCCTATGGTTAAGGTAATTATGGGTCTTAAGGGTTCCGGTAAGACCAAGCAGTTGATCGACGCCATCAACACGTCCATCAAAGCGGAGTCCGGCAGCATGGTCTGCATCGAAAAGGGCAACGCGCTCACTTTTGATATTGATTATCGTGTCCGTCTCATCGACGCCAGCGAATATGATATCGGCAACTATCTCTTCCTCAAGGGCTTTATCAGTGGCCTGCATGCCGGTAATTTTGATATTTCCCACATTTTCATCGATGGTCTCTACAAGCTCTCCGGCACCAGCGATCCTGAAGAGACCGCTGCGTTCCTCGCCTGGTGCGAGGCCTTCGGCAAGGCCAACAAGCTGGAGTTCACCATCTCCATTTCCGACGATCCGGCCAAGCTCCCCGAGAGCATCACCAAGTACGCATAAGTTCGAGTACCGCAAGTCATCTTGTTCTTCATAAATCATCACCGCAGCCGAAATCCGGCTGCGGTTTTCTCGTGCCCAGAGGCATTGACAAAATACCAACCCACAGGTACAATAAAAGGACATCACGCGCTGCTTTTCACCGGAAAGCGGCGTTTATTCTGGATTTGAGGTGCATCTTCATGGCGATCGGCTTCTTCAGGCGGCAAAATCCGTCCTCCATGCTGGAGGGCTCCATCTGGCGGGGACTGGTGTCCTTTGCCATCCCCATTTTCATTGGGAATCTCTTCCAGCAGCTCTACAACACCGCCGACACCCTCATCGTCGGCCAGTTCATCGGCAAGGAGGCTTTGGCCGCCGTCAGCTCCTCGTCCAACCTCATCTTTATGATGATCGGCCTGCTCCAGGGCATCTCCCTGGGCGCCGGCGTGCTCATCGCCAAATACTACGGCGCCCGGGATCAGAAAAACCTCACCCTGGCCATCCACACCGGCCTGGCCTTCGGCTTGGCGGGCGGCCTGGCGCTCACAGCCATCGGCGTCGTCTTCACCCCGGTGATCCTCCAGTGGATGGGCACCCCCGCCGACGTGCTGCCCAACTCCATCGCCTACTTCCGCACCTATTTCTACGGCTGCGTGGCCGTATTCCTCTATAACATCGCCGTGGGCATCCTCCAGGCCGTGGGCGACAGCCGCCACCCCCTCTATTACCTCATTCTCTCCTCCTTTGTGAACATCGCGCTGGATCTTTTGTTTGTGGCGGTGTTCCACTGGGGCGTGGCCTCGGCCGCCGCGGCCACGGTAATCTCCCAGGCCGTGTCGGCGCTCCTTTGCATCTGGCATCTCATGCGCTCGAGCGACGTCTACCACGTGGATCTCAAACGCATTCGCTTCCACGCCCCCATGCTCAAGCAGATCGTCCGCTTCGGCCTCCCGTCCGGCATCCAAAACTCGGTGATCGGCCTTGCCAACGTGGTGGTGCAGGCCAACATCAACGCCTTCGGCTCCGACGCCATGGCCGGCTGCGGCTCCTATGCCAAGGTGGAGGGCTTTGCCTTTCTGCCCGTCACCTGCTTCGCCATGGGGCTTGCCACCTTTGTGAGCCAGAACCTGGGCGCCAAGCAGTATGACCGGGTGAAAAAAGGCGCCCGGTTCGGCATTTTGTGCTCGGTGACCCTGGCCGAGGTGGTGGGACTTCTCATCTTCTTCGGCGCGCCGCTGCTCATCGTCCTCTTCAACGACGATCCCGCCGTGGTGGCCTACGGCACCCTGCAGGCGCACACCGAAGCCCTCTTCTACTGCTTCCTGGCCTTGAGCCACTGCATGGCCGGCATCCTCCGGGGCGCGGGCAAGGCCACCATCCCCATGCTGGTGATGCTGGCGTGCTGGTGCCTGGTGCGCGTGACGTACATCTCCTTCATGGTACGCCTGATCCCCAACATCCAGGTGGTCTTCACCGCCTATCCCCTCACCTGGTTTTTGAGCTCGGTGATCTTCGTGATTTACTACTTCAAGGCCGACTGGCTGCACAACTTTGACCGGCTCGACGCCATGCAGAAGCTCTGATCGTCCGATTTTCGGCTGAAATTCCCGGGATTTTTGGCAATTTGGTGAAATTCCCCTTGTATCCCAGTGGGTTTTCCGGTATGATATGTTTAGTGAAATTTCCGCTGGCAGCAAGGGAGGCAGCCCAATGATCTACCTGGTGGAAGACGACGGCAACATCCGTGAGTTCGTCCTCTATGCCCTCACCGGCCAGGGCTTTGATGCCCAGGGCTTTGAAAAGCCCTCGCAGTTCTTCGCCGCCCTGGAAAAGCAGATCCCGGAGCTGGTTTTGCTGGATCTCATGCTCCCCGAGGAGGACGGCCTGTCGGTTTTAAAGCGCTTTCGCGCCGCACCGGCCACCCGCCACGTGCCGGTGATTATCCTCTCGGCCAAGGACACGGAGTTTGACAAGGTGCTCGGCCTCGATTCCGGCGCCGACGACTACCTGCCCAAGCCCTTCGGCATGCTGGAGCTCTTCTCCCGCATCCGGGCGGTGCTCCGCCGCTCCCAGCAGGCGCTGCCGCCCCGGGAATATCGCGCAGGCGCGCTGTTGGTGCGTCCCGCCCAGCGGGAGACCCTGGTAGGCGGCGAGAAAATCGCCCTGACGCCCAAGGAGTTTGAAATCCTCTGCCTGCTCCTCTCCCACCCCGGCCTGGTGCTCTCCCGGGGGCAGATCCAGGATCAGGTGTGGGGCATGGAATACCTGGGCGAAACCCGCACGGTGGACGTCCACATCCGCTCTTTGCGCCAGAAGCTAGGTTCCTGCGGCGAGCTCATCGAGACGGTGCGGGGCGTGGGCTACCGCCTGGCCACCCCCCGCTAGGCGCCGCGCCGGCCAAAGGGGCGGAAAAAGTTGCTGTTTTCTTGTCAGATTCCCAGAAATTGCCGCAAACTTTCGGAACTCACCTTGCAATCCCCGCGCAAATAGGATATAATAAATTTGATTTTTCACGAGGGGAGGGAGCACCTTGGGTCAGGTTCTGGCCGTGGTGTCCGGCAAGGGCGGAACCGGGAAGACGTCACTGTGCGCCGCCATGGCGTCCCATCTCGCCCGGGAGGGAAAGCGTGTCCTCCTGGTGGATTTGGACGTGGGGCTGCGCAATCTCGATCTCTCCCTGGGTCTTGCCGATGAGCCCTCCATCCCCTTCACCGCGGTGATGCGGGGGGAATATCCCCTGGAGCGCGCCACTGCCCATCCCGCCCTGCCCGGGCTTTTTTTCCTCACCGCCCCGGTGACCGAAGCGCCGGAAAGCATCGATCCGGCGCAATTTTCCCGCCTGATGGCGGAGGTTCGCCGGGCATTCGACTTCTGCTTTCTCGATGCCCCCGCCGGTGTGGGTGCGCTCTTTCACCTGGCCGCCGCGGTTTCTGACGAAGCGCTGGTGGTCTGCTGCTCCGACCCCGCCTCGCTGCGGGACGGCGCCCGCACCGCCGAGCTTCTCACCGCCTATCCCCAGGTGGAGACCCGCCTGATCGTCAACCGCATCCGCCGGCGGATCTTCCGACGTACCCGCGTCACCGTGGACGACATTATGGACACGGTGGGGCTGCCCCTCCTGGGCATCGTGCCCGAGGACGAGGCCGTCCCCCTCGCCGCCGCCGCGGGAGCGCCCCTGGCGCTCTACACCGGCAAGGGCGCGTCCCTGGCCTGCCTGCACATGGCGCGCAGGCTCCTGGGTATTCGCCAGCCCTTCGTCCGGCTCTGATGTTCGATTTCCAGTGAAATGATTTTTTCGCTTACTATAAGGGGTGAACGCTATGAACATAACCTTGATGGCCCACGATAAGAAAAAGGAATTGATGGTTCAGTTCTGCACTGCCTACAAGAGCATTTTGTCCAAGCACAGCCTTTCCGCCACGGCCACCACCGGCCGTCTCGTGGCCGAGGCCACGGGTCTGCCCGTCTCGCTGTTTCTCTCCAGCCATCAGGGCGGCCACCAGCAGGTGGACGTGCGCATCGCCTACAACGAGATCGACATGGTGCTGCTCTTCTCCGACCCCAACGGCAACGATCCCTGGGAGGATCAGCGGGTGATGCAGACCATTCACCTGTGCGACAGCTACAACGTCCCCTGCGCCACCAACCTGGCTTCGGCGGAGATGCTCGTTCTCGGCCTGCAGCGAGGCGACCTCGACTGGCGCGAGATGATCCGCCCCAAGCGTTCCCTGCGCTGATATCGAGCCAGGACGCGGGAGCAGTACCACGGCGAACCGCTTTTAGAGAGGGCGGCCACGGCTGAAAGCCGCCTGCGAAGCGCCATGGGAAGGACACCCGCTGAGCTCGGCGCGCCGGCGCACTCCGGCAATGAAGAGGGGGAGCAATCCCCGAACGTGGGTGGCACCACGAAGTATGCCAGGCATACTCTCGTCCCATGGCTAGCACGGGACGGGAGTATCTTTTTCATCCCCATTCCACAGAAAGGAATCTTCAAACTATGGCATCCATCAAACCTCGCACCCTTTCCGGCTTTATGGAGCTTCTGCCCGCGCCGCAGCTCCAGATGGAGCGGATCATGGAGACCCTCCGCACCACCTACGCCCTCTACGGCTTCACGCCCCTGGACACCCCGGCCATCGAGTCGGCGGAAGTCCTCCTTGCCAAAGGCGGCGGCGAGACGGAAAAGCAGATCTACCGCTTCACCAAGGGTGACAGCGACCTGGCGCTTCGCTTTGACCTCACCGTGCCCCTGGCCAAATACGTGGCGCTCCACTACGGCGAGCTCTCCTTCCCCTTCCGCCGCTACCAGATCGGCAAGGTCTACCGGGGTGAGCGCGCCCAGCGCGGCCGGTTCCGGGAGTTCTACCAGGCCGACATCGACATCATCGGCGACGGCAAGCTGGACATCGTCAACGAGGCCGAGATCCCCTCGGTGATCTACAAAACCTTCACCGCCCTGGGGCTCCGGCGCTTCCAGATCCGGGTGAACAACCGCAAGATCTTAAACGGCTTCTACGCCTCCCTGGGTCTCAGCGAGCAGTCCGGCGACATCATGCGCACCGCCGACAAGCTCGAGAAAATCGGCGCGGAGAACGTGCGCAAGATCCTCGTGGAGGATCTTGCCATCGGGGAAGAAAAGGCCGACGCCATTCTCTCCTTCATGGCCATCTCCGGCACCAACGACCAGGTGCTCGCCGCCCTGGAGGGCTACCGCGGCCAGAACGAGACCCTGGATCAGGGCATCGACGAGCTTGCCACCGTGACCAAGTACCTGGCCGACTTCGGCGTGCCCCAGGAGAACTTCGCCGTGGATCTCACCATCGCCCGGGGCCTGGACTACTACACCGGTACCGTCTACGAGACCACCCTCCTCGACCACCCCGAGATCGGCTCGGTGTGCTCCGGCGGTCGGTACGACAACCTGGCTGAATACTATATCGACAAGCAGCTGCCCGGCGTGGGCATCTCCATCGGCCTCACCCGGCTCTTCTATGTCTTAGGCGAGCAGCACATGCTAAATGGCGACATGAACACCGCCCCCGCCGACGCCCTTGTGCTGCCCATGACCGCCGACCTCTCCCCGGCCATCCGCCTGGCCACAGAGCTCCGCGCTCAGGGCATTCGCACCCAGCTCTACTTCGAGCAGAAGAAGTTCAAGGCCAAGATGTCCTACGCCGACAAGCTGGCCATCCCCTACACCGTATTCCTGGGCGAGGACGAAATCGCCCAGGGCAAGTGCTCGGTGAAGGATCTTAGAACCGGCGTCCAGGAAACCGTGACGCCCGAAGAGGCCGCCGGAAAGATCAAAGCCGGAATCGAAGCGCTGAACCAGGGCAAGGTCATTGTGGAGTAAATCCGATTTCGGGCGGGCATAAAGCCCGCCCCTACGAGAAGACCGGAAGCGTGCCTGTAGGGGCGGGGTTCATCCCCGCCCGTGCCCAGGTTCAATTTTAGAATCAACAATCCCAAAAAAGGAAGGAAATACTATGTTTCAGTCAAGAACCCACACCTGCGGGGAGCTGCGGCTCGCCGATGCAGGCAAACAAGTGACCATCGTGGGCTGGATGGAAAACGTCCGCGAGGTCGGCAGCAACTTCGCCTTCGTGGTGGTGCGGGACTTTTACGGCACCACCCAGGTGGTGGTGGAGACCGAAGAGATGATGAAGGTCATCAAGCCCATCAACAAGGAATCCACCATCTCTGTGACCGGCACCGTCCGCGAACGCGCCAGCAAAAACCCCAAGCTCCCCACCGGCGAGATCGAGGTCGTTCCCACGGAGATCAAAGTCCTCGGCCGCTGCCGCTACAACGAGCTGCCCTTTGAGATCAACCGCAGCCGCGACGCCGACGAGACTCTCCGGCTCAAGTACCGCTACCTCGACCTGCGCAACCCCGCGGTGAAGAACAACATCATTCTCCGCTGCCAGGTGGTGGCCGCCATCCGCGCCGCCATGACCGCCCACGGTTTCCTGGAGATCACCACCCCCATTCTCACCGCCTCCTCCCCCGAGGGCGCGCGGGACTACCTGGTGCCCGCCCGGAAGCATCCCGGCAAGTTCTATGCTCTGCCCCAGGCGCCCCAGCAGTTCAAGCAGCTTTTGATGACCTCCGGCTTTGACCGCTACTTCCAGATCGCTCCCTGCTTCCGCGACGAGGACGCCCGCGGCGATCGCAGCCCCGGCGAGTTCTACCAGCTGGATATGGAGATGGCCTTCGCCGGGCAGGACGACGTCTTCGCCATTCTCGAGGACGTGCTGCCGCCCATCTTTGCCAAGTTCGGCAAGTACAATGTGGCCTCCTCCGCCCCCTTCCGCCGCATCGGCTTCACC
>DVGD01000018.1 GCA_018712905.1 Candidatus Avoscillospira stercoripullorum
TCCACCAGGCTGCGGCGCATGCCGCCGGTATAGTCGAATCCGGGGGATTCCACCCGCACGGCGGAGCCGGTGCGGCGGCTGAGGGAAAGGGTGGCCGTGGCCACGCCCTCCCGGCTCAGCTCCATGGCCACGGTGCCGCCGTGGAGCTGGGCAATGGCGCGCGCCAGGGGCAGTCCCAGCCCCACGCCCCAGGTGGGGTCAGGGAGGGCGCCCCGGCGGTGGAGCCGGGAAAAGGCGGCGCTCAAAAGTTCCCCGTCGTCGGCAAGGCAGCGATTCTGTACCCGCAGCAGCACGGCGCTGCTGGTGAGGTCGCACCAGAACCGGATGGGTTCGGCGGGGTCGCCATACTTGATGGCGTTGGAAAAGAGGTTTAAGAGCGCCCGCTCCAGCAGCATCTGGTCTGCCCGGACGTTGACCGGCTGACCCGGCAGCCGGTACTCCAGTCCATGCCCCGCGACCCGGCACAAATCCGCCACCTCCACCAGCAGCGGCGAAAGGGCGGCGCTCAGCTCCAGCGGGCTAAGCCGGGGCTGGTACTGCCCCGAGCGCAGCCGCTCCAGGTCAGCCAGGTTGGCGGTGATGCGGCTGAGGCGGTAGACGTTCCGGCTCAGCTTGGCCGCCTCCTCCCGCAGCGCCCCTTCCTCCGCGGACGACGCCAGCTCCGAAAGGCGCTGGGAGAGCAGGGAGAGGTCGCTCAGGGGCTGGCGCATCACCTGCGCCGCCACGCCAAAGCTCTCCTCCTTCTCTACGGGCATGGGCGAGAGCAGGAACAGCGCGCCGTCCTCCAGGGGCTGCACGGTGACCAGGTACGTCTGACCCAGAATCGGCAGCGTCAGCGAAAGGCCGCCGGTGCGGTTCCAGCCACGGTAGGCATCCCGGCACGCGCCCAGCCATTCATCCAGACACAGCCCGCCGGCCGGTGAGAGTGTCTCGGCCAGGCGGTTGGGAAACACCTGACCGTCCTGCCGGAGGCAGAAGGCCGGCTGCTGCAGGAGCTCCAGGAGCCCTGTGAGATCTTGTACAGTTTGTAATGGCATAATTCTCCTCCCGCAGATAGCTTTTCCCGCCTGCGCCATTCCATGCGTTACGGGCGCAATTGCCGGATGTCCTGCCCCAGAAACAGGCAGACCTCGAAGGCGCCCAGGAGCCGCGAGGCGATGGGGGCGCTGTAGCGCTGGCGCAGCGCCTGGTCGCTCAGATTGGTGGAGACGATCACCGGCCGATTCTCCAGCAGCCTGTCGTTGAGCACCCGGTAGAGCACGGACTGGGTAAACTGGGTGGTCATCTCCGTGCCCAGGTCATCGATGATGAGGAGATCGCACTGGAGATACTTCCGCGTGAGATCCTGCTGGTTGCCGCCGAACTTCACGGCCTCAAAGTCGGAAAAGAGCTTCCCGGCCGTGTCGTAGACCACGGAAAAGCCATTGTCCGCCACGGCTCTCGCAATGCAGGCCGAGAGGAAGGTCTTTCCAAGGCCGGGGCCGCCGGTGAACAGCAGCGACGGCGCACCGGCGCCGAACTCCCGGGCGTAGCGGCGGCAGCGGCGGAAGGTGCGCTCCATGAGCTGCCTGGGGCTCACCCCCAGGTTGGGATCCGGCTCGGTGGAATAGAGATCCAGGCGGAAGCCGTCAAAGCTCTCCTTGCCCCCCAACAGGCTGGAGAGCTCCTTCTTCTGCTCCTGGCGGCACAGCTCCCGCAGGCATTCGCACATGCTCGAGCCCACGTAGCCGCTGCCGCCGCAGTGGGGGCAGAAGGGCGGCGGATCGAGCACGCTCTCGTCCAGCTCCGCCGAGGCGAGAATCCACTCCCGCTCCCGCTGGAGGGCAAGATTTTTCTCCTTGAGGGCGGCGATGGCCGCGGTGGTGTCCTCCCCCTTGCGGAAAGCAGCCGCCACGGCGCCGGCCACCGACTGGCGCAGCGCCTGGTCGATCTCCTTGAGGCGCGGATACGCTTGCAGCACCTGCGCCCGCCGGGCGGCGGTCTCCGCCTCGTAGAGGTTTTTTTCCTGTAGGAGCCGCTCCCGTGCCCGGTGCAGCACCGCTTCGCTGTAGGCCATCGATCATTCCTCCTGGGCGCGCATCATCCGCGCCACCGCGTCCTTCGCCCACTGGTTGGGCTGCTGCTCCTGGGACTTGCCAGCGGGCTTGGCCGGCCCCTTATCCTGTGCCTGGATATCCGCCACCGTGTAGAGTCCCTGCTTCTTCCAGCTCTCCACGATGGATTCTATGTACGGCCATTTGAACGAGCCGATCTGCAAGCAGGTGCGCTCGTAGGCCAGGGCGATCTCCCCGGGGCCATAGCCCCAGTCGATCCACCGGCGGAGGATGGCCTCCTCCCCCCGCACCAGCTGGCGGTCGTTGATCTGCAAGGCGCGCTGCATGGCGCGCAGCTTTGTCTGCTTTTCCATCTCCAGCTGGACGTAGGCCGCCGCCTCCTCCAGCGTCTCGATGCCCTGGTCGGCCCAGTGGTATGCCTCCTTCTCAATGGTGCGCATGGAGGGCGGCCGCCGGAGCTTCTTGGCCTTGGCGCGCTGCGTGCAGAAGGAGATGAGAATGCTAATGACCTCTGCGGGCAAGCCCAGATAATTGTAGATCGAGAGGAGGATTTTAAGCTCCTCGGTGCTGAGCACCTTGCCCAGCCGCCGCTGGGTCTCCCCCAGGAGCTGGGAAAAGCCGGTGTCCTCCTTCATCTCGCGGATGAGATCGGCCTCAGTGTAGGCCGGGGGCTCCGCCGGGCGGAGCACCTTGGGCTTCTCCGGCCACAGGCCGATGCTCCGCAGGGACGCCTCGGCGCACTCCAGGCGGCTGCGGGTCATATGGAGGGCAGACTCGGCCTGCTCGGCCTGACCGCCCACACGAAGATAGAGATAGAGCAGGGCATCGTCGCCCTTGGCGCTGGCCAGGAGCTTGCGCCAGTCTGCCTCGGGGATCACCAGATTGTGCTCGCCCATGGTCGCGCCTCCCTTCCAAATTCCACGGTATTTTGATAGTATACCACAGATTTCTCCCCGGAACAAGGCGGCATTCCCGCCAAATCCAGGGCAAAAAACGAAGTACCCGGTGCTGCCTGGCAGCACCGGGTTCGGAAAAGTTTTCGTTTTTTACGCTTCGAGGGGTTCTCCGGCCATATAGACCTTTTGCAGTTGGAGATCGGGGGTACACACCAGGAAGTCCGCCAGGAGGCCGGGGGCGATGGAGCCCACCTCGTTCTCCACGCCCAGCACCTTGGCCGGGTTGTAGGAGGCCATGCGCACGGCGGCATCCATGGGAATGCCCATGGAGACGGCAATCTGCATAATGCCGAAGAGGTGGTTGGCGGAGCCGGCGATGGTGCCGTCCTTGAGGCGGGCGAGGGTGCCGTCGAGCACCACCTCCTGGCCGCCCAGGAAGTACACGCCGCTCTTGCATCCGCAGCACGAGAGGCTGTCGCTCACCAGGCAGATCCGCTCCTTGCCGAAGGCATTGTAGGCCAGGCGGGCAGCGGCGGGATGGGTGTGGAGACCGTCGGCGATGAGTTCCACGGTGACCTTGGGATTCTCGCAGGCGGCGCCGATGACGCCGGGCGCCCGGTGGAGCATGGGCGGCATGCAGTTATAGAGATGGGTCACGTGGCTGGCGCCGGCGGCAAAGGCGGCGCGGGCGGTGTCATAGTCGGCGGCGGTGTGCGCCAGGGAGACGCGGCAGAGCTTGCTGACCTTCTCCACATACTCGATGCCGCCGGGGAGCTCCGGCGCCACATCGGCGATGATCTGAAGATCCCCTGCCGCCTCCTTGAGCCGCAGGAACATCTCAAAGTCGGGGTTGCGCAGGTGGGCGGGGTTCTGGGCGCCCTTCTTGCTCTCGGCAAAGAAGGGTCCCTCCATCTGGATGCCCCGGATCACAGAGCAGCCAGCCGGCTTTTCCGCATGCAGCCGCGCGGCATTCTGGAACGCCGGAGAGAGCACACCCTCGGGGAGGGTGTTGCTGGCGGGGGCGAAGGAGGTGATGCCGTTCTTGGCATAGAACTTGGCCAGGGTCAGGAGTCCTTCATAGTCGCCGTCACAGAAGTCGCAGCCGGAGTTGCCGTGGGTGTGGATGTCGATGAGTCCGGGGATGACCAGCGCGCCATGCAGATCCTCGCCGTCGGGCTCCTCCAGCCCCACCTGGAGAAAGCGGCCGTCTTCCACGGAGAATCCGCCCTTGCGGAACGAAAACTCGTGGTAGAGGAGGGCGTTGCGGTATTTCTTCACAGCCATGGCTTATTCTCCCCAGGCGGCGGCGTCGCAGATGACCGTGACGTCGGGGTGGAACTGCAGAATGGACGCGGGCACCTCGGGGGTGACAGGGCCGAAGAAGGACTTGTGGAGAATCTCCTTCTTGTCCGCGCCGGTGGCGATGAGCATGACCTTCCGGGCAGCCATCACCGTGCCGATGCCCATGGTGAAGGCGGCGGTGGGCACCTCGTCGAGAGAGGCGAAGAAGCGCTTGTTGGCCTCGCGGGTCATGGCGGTGAGCTCCACCTCGTGGGTCATCTTGGGGAAGTGGTCGCAGGGCTCGTTGAAGCCAATGTGGCCGTCGTGGCCGATGCCGAGAAGCTGCAGATCCACGCCGCCCCAGGCCTCGATCTGGTTTTCATAGGCGGCAAACATGGCCTCGGGATCGGTGGCCAGGCCGTCGGGGACGATGGTGTTCTCCGGCTTGATGGAGATGTGGTTGAAGAGGTTGTCCTGCATGAAGTAGCGGTAGCTCTGGGGATGATCGGGGCCGAGTCCCTTGTACTCGTCCAGGTTGGCAGAACGGACGCGGGAGAAGTCAATCTTGCCGGCCTTTTCCCGGGCGATGAGCTCGCGGTAGAGGGGCAGCGGGGTGGAACCGGTGGCAAGACCCAGCAGGCAGGCGGGTTTGGTACGGATGAGGGCTTCAAACACGTCGGCAGCCAGCTTGCCGGCCTCTTCGGGGGTTGCGGCCTTGATGATGTTTGCGTGAAGCATGGGAATCTCCTCCTAAATCAAATCATATTTTTCGCGTATGGTTGGAATCCTGTCTATTCAGGACGTTTCCCAGAGGGATTGGGGATACTGCCCGGCGGCCTTCATGGCGGCGATGGCCGCCTGAACCCCCGGCAAGTCCTCCCGATAGGTGATGCCGTACCACCGGGCGGGGGTGGTGAGCACCTCCACGGTGCCGGCGCCCTGGCGAATCATGCGGTCGGTGAGGCGGGGGATGAGGCTCTCGGCAGTGAGCGCCGTCTCCGGCGTGAGACGGGAGAGGAAGGTGCGGAAGGTCTCGGCAAACACCTCCAAAATCTCCGGCTGGAAGCCCCAGAGGTTCATAGACACCGGAGCGTCGGCGGGCAGGGGCGTGAAGGTTTCGCCGTCCTCGGTGAAGGCTGGACCCGCAGCTGTCTTTTCCACGCGCTTGTGCTCCGTTACGCCGGTGAGGCGGCCGCTCTCGTCCACCGTGCACACACCCCGGGAGACGGAGCCAAAGTCCGTGAGGGTATTGCCCAGCTGATAGCCCACCATGGCATGCTCCGTGGGCTTGTGCGCCTCCTTTAAAAACGCCGCCATGGCCTCAAAAGCCTCTAAGCCGTAGAAGTCGTCGGCATTGAGCACAGCAAAGGGCGTATGGATGAGCGGCGCCGCGCAGAGCACGGCGTGGGTGGTGCCCCAGGGCTTGACCCGCCCAGCAGGCACCGAAAAGCCCGCGGGCAGCTGCTGGAGCGTCTGATAGGCGTAGGCAAGGGGCAGATGCCGCCGCACCCGGCGGCCGATCTTTTCCTCAAAATCCTGCTCCATCTCCGGCTTGATGATGCAGATGGCCTGGCCGAAGCCGGCGCGCTTTGCATCATACAAGGAAAAATCCATGAGAAAGTGTCCTTCTGGATCCACAGGGGTTGTCTGCTTGAGGCCGCCAAAGCGGCTGCCCATTCCGGCTGCCATGATGACCAGAGTCGGTTGTACCATGGTTTATCCCTCCTGTTTTCTGGTATCGCCAGGGGATCTTGTTACCTTCATAGTAGCCCAACGGCGGACGGAATGCAAGGACTAAACGAAGAATTGGAAAAAAATCTACCCCTTTGCCGCCTGGCATCCTGTTTCCTTTTGCCGCGGAATCTGCTATAATTCCCATGAGCAATTGCGCGGAAGGAGCGGAGAAATATGGAAACGGAACGTCTTTATGAGAAGGACGTCCACTTACGAACGTTTACGGCACAGGTGCTCGCCTGTCAGGCAGGCAAGCACGGCTACCACGTGGTGCTCGACCGCACGGCCTTCTACCCCGAGGGCGGCGGCCAGCCCGGCGATCAGGGCACGCTGGACGGCGTGGCTGTCACCGACGTCCATACCGTGGATGGGGAAATCGTCCACTATCTGGAAAAGCCCCTGGAGGTGGGCGCCACAGTCACCGGCGTCCTCGACTATGACCGGCGCTTCGCGCTCATGCAGCAGCACAGCGGCGAGCACATTGTCTCGGGACTGATCTTCTCCCATTATGGCCTGCACAACGTGGGCTTTCACATGGGGCGCGACGCCGTGACCATCGACTTTGACGGCTTCCTCACCGACGAGCAGCTCAAGACCCTGGAGCTGGAGGCCAACCAGGCCATCTGGGCGGATCTGCCCGTGGAGGTGCTCTGGCCGGATCGGGAAACCCTTGCCCAGCTTCCCTACCGAAGCAAAAAGGTCATTGAGGGCGCCGTGCGGCTGGTGCGCATGGGCTCGGTGGATCTTTGCGCCTGCTGCGGCGTCCATGTGGCGCACACCGGTGAGATCGGCCTCATCAAATTCCTCTCCAGCCAGCGCTTCCACGAGGGCGTGCGCATTGAAATGCTGGCCGGCGCCCCGGCCTATGCCCATTTGGCGGCAGTGTGGCAGCAGAACAAGTCCGTCTCCGGCCAGCTCTCGGCCAAGCCCCTGGAGACCGCCAAGGTCGTTTCCAAGCTCCGGGGTGACCTGGAGGAGGCCAAGCAGCGCGCCGCCCAGCTGGAGGAGCAGCTCTTTTCCCTCCGCGCCCAGGCGTTTTCCGGCGCGGGTAACGTGCTGCTCATCGAGGACAAGCCCCTGAAACCGGACAGCTTAAGGCGGCTGGCCGACGCCGTGCAGACGTGCTGCGGCGGTCGGTGCGCCGTCTTCGCCCCCACCGCCGACGGCTACGCCTACGCCCTGGGACAGCCCGGCGGCGACCTGCGGGCGCTGGTGAAGCGGATGAATCAGGCGCTTTCCGGCCGGGGCGGCGGCAAGGCGGAATTTGCCCAGGGCTCGGTGCGGGCGAGCCGGGATGCCATCGAGGCATTCTTCCGGGAGGAGACGCCATGATTCAGGACATCGCCCCCCATATCTACGAAAATCAGTTCTCCACCGCCGCACCAACAAGCGAGGACTTCTGCCTGGTCTTCGGCCAGGACGGGCTCCTGTGCCGGGTGGAACAGGATCATCTGGTACTGCCCCGGTTGGAGGCTTTGCCGCCCCACAGCGCCCTCACGCGTCTCTTCTCCGTGGATCACCGCGGCTTTTTCCTCTGGGAAGGCGACATTCCCACGCCACCGGCAGGCTTTTCCTACCGTCCCACCAAGCCCCTGCGGGATCTGTGCCCCGACGAGACGCTCTTCGCCCTGGGCGCCGGGGAGAGTCTTTGGCGGTGGTACCAGGCCAACCGCTTCTGTGGTCACTGCGGCGGCAAAATGACGAAGGGCACCACGGAGCGAAGCCTCGTCTGCCCCGCCTGCGGCCAGGTGGTCTACCCCAAGATCTGCCCTGGCGTCATCGCCGCGGTCTACGACGGCGACCGGCTGCTCCTGACCCGCTACCAGGGACGCGCCTTCACCCGCTACGCTCTGGTGGCGGGCTTCAACGAAATCGGCGAGAGCATCGAGGACACGGTGCGCCGGGAGGTCATGGAAGAGGTGGGGCTGCGGGTGAAAAACCTCCAGTTTTATAAGTCCCAGCCCTGGGTGTTCACCGATACCCTGCTCATGGGCTTCTTCGCCCAGCTCGACGGCTCCGACCACATCACCCTCCAGGAGGACGAGCTCTCCGAGGCGGTTTGGTTTTCCCGGGCAGCGCTCCCCACCGACCACTCCGCCATCAGCCTCACCGGAGAAATGATCGAATACTTCCGCCGCCATGGCGCGCCCCAGGCAAAGGTTAATATTCTATAAATTCTGGGGGATCCTTATTTACTCTGCCGGTGATATCTTGTAAAATAGAGTAGCAAGCTGTAGAATGGAGGCGAAGGCATGAAGAAAAAGCAAAAATCCGGCCGGGAAACCCGGCAAAAAATGGCCTTTAGCGCTGTTCTTGGTATCGCGCTGCTGTTTTTAGGCGGCGTGCTGGCGGTGAATTTCTGGCAGCACCTCTCCGGCAGCGATGTGTTTGCCACCGTCATCAGCGGCCTTGGCACACTGCTGTTCCTGGCTGTGGGCATCATCCTGCTCAGCGATCTCATCCGGCACAAATCCCCCGGTCAGGGCGCCGCGCCGCAGCCGGCACAAAAAGAGGAGGACAAACGCGGTGAATCAGAGCTTTAACATCATCGTCAATATCATCACCCTGGGGTTCGGAGTCTATGCCATCTTCACATGGTTTAAGCTGCGGGATGGGCTGCTCTTTGATAACTCTCTCCTGATTCCCAAGGAGCGCGCCATCGCCGAGTGCCGCGACGCTGCCGGCTATATCGCCTATATCCGTCCGCGGACGCTGGTTGCCGGCATTCTCACCTTCCTCAGCGGTGCTTTGGGGCTTGTCGATTCCTATCTGGGCACGATTCAGAATTGGGCGCTGGCCAACGGCAGTCTCGGCCTGGTGGTGGAGCTGCTGGTCTTGATTCTCATTCCGCTGGCCTTTATCGTCTGGTACGGCGTGTGCCTTATGAAGGCGCAGAAAAAGCACTGGCCATGAAGACAAGACATTGCGCCCTTTGGAAGAAGCTCCTGATCGCGGCGCTGATTTTGGCGGTTTTGTGCGCCGCCATGGCCGGTGGTCTCAGCCTGTGGATCTGGGGGCAGGCGCGGGGCTATCTTCTCTCCCAAGAGGAAGCCGCCGCTCTTTCCGATGTGGACGCCATTTTGGTGCTGGGCTGCGGCGTCCGGCCTGACGGTACCCCGTCGCTGATGCTCCAGGATCGGCTGGAGATGGGGCTTACGCTCTATGAAGCCGGTGCGGCGCCCAAGCTCCTCATGAGCGGCGACCACAGCAGGGCGGAGTATGACGAGGTCAACGCCATGAAGGACTATGTGGTGGAGCGCGGCGTCCCCTCGGAGGACGTGTTCCTCGATCACGCGGGCTTCTCCACCTATGAAAGCATGTACCGCGCCCGGGATGTGTTCCAGGCCAAGAAGATCCTCATCGTCTCCCAGCGGTACCACCTCTACCGCGCCATCTACGATGCCCGCGCGCTGGGCTTGGACGCCTACGGCGTCGCCGCCGAGGACATCGCCTACACCGGCCAGCTCTTCCGGGAAGCCCGGGAGATTTTGGCGCGGGACAAGGACTTTTTCTACTGTATTTTCAAGCCTCTTCCCACTTTTTTGGGTGAGGCCATTCCCGTCAGCGGCGACGGCAACGCCACCGCCGGCTGACGATTGATTAGGAGGAACCGAACATGGATGCATTTTTGCATGAGATCTCGCTCCAGGACTGCCCGCTCTGCGGCGGTCCCGGCGTGCTCAATGAAGAAGGCGGCTGGGCCTTCAGCGTACTCTGCGGCGACTGTGGCTGCCACACCGCCCTGGCAGAGTTCAAGAGCCCCGAGGAGCGAGAGCAGGCTGCCGCAGCGGCTGCCCTCTGCTGGAACATGGGCAAGGTCGTGCACCCCGGCCCCGGAGATTGAAAAAATACGTGCAGGACCCCGGCATGGATTGTTCCATGCCGGGGTGCTGTGTTTTACGGGCGCTATCGAGTTGGGTGTAGGGGCGGTGGAGATTTCGGGTGCACCTCGTAGGGGCGCGCATTGCGCGTCCGCCCGTGCGGCCACGCCCGCGTGGTTTTTCGTAGGGGCGGGGTTTATCCCCGCCCACGGGTCGATCGGAGGGAGATCGACCCCCAGACTGTCAAAAAACCTCGTTGAAAACTTGTGCGACAGAGCAGCGGGGGGTGTGTGCGGGGGGCAAAAAGCCCACCGCGCGTTCAATCAAACAGGATTTTGAAACTTTTTTTAAAAGTTTCAAAATCCGC